>NZ_JAILPX010000111.1 GCF_024699275.1 Selenomonas sp. | reverse complement strand
CGTATATTTTGCCGGTGTCGTCACTTACCTGCTGACCTCTGTGGTTCCCACGCTGGAATGGAAAGGCCTGCTCGACCAGATTGCGGTCATTTCCTATCTGATGGGCATTATCCCGCTGGGCGGCATTGCCCTGCTGGAGCTGGGCATCCTTTGGCAGAATATGCCATCTGAAAAACGCGCCCAAAAACATTTCCAGCTACTTATCGGCTTTTTGGTCATCAGCCATATTGCCATGATTTTCGGCATGGTTGATCCCACCCTTTCCGGCTGGTCACCGGAACCTGTCCAAATGGAAATGCCCACGGAGCACAACCATATGATGCACTGATGCAATTTATGGCCTGCCATAACGGCAGGCCATTTTCTATTGCAGCCAGTCAGGCGATAATTTTCCCACCGCCAATAATATGGCCCTGCTCATCGTAAAAAACTGCCGACTGACCGGGTGCCGGAGCGCGGACAGGCTCGACAAATTTTATCTTTATCTGGTCGTCAGCGATACGCTGCAAGCTGGCGGTTGCACCTGCATGGTGGTAGCGTATCTTTACCTGCGCTGAAACATCTTCGCCTTCTACAACCTCGCGCGACATAAAGCACAGGTCTTTACAGAAAACTTCCTGCATATACAGACCTTCCTCACCACTGATTACGACTTCATTGGCGGCAGCGCGTATCTCCTTGACATAAGCAGGATAACCTAACGCCAGCCCCAAGCCTTTCCGCTGACCGACGGTATAATGAATGATTCCCTTGTGCTGTCCCAAGACCTTGCCCGTTTCATCGACAAAATTTCCCACCGCCGTTAAATCTTTGTCGCCGTATTCTTCAATATAATCGGTGTAGCTGCCCTCCGTCACAAAACAAATTTCCTGCGAATCCGCCTTATCCGCCACATTCAGTCCTGCTTTACGGGCAATGGCCCGCACCTCATTTTTGGTCAGCCGCCCTAAGGGTAAGATAGTACGAGCTAATTGCTTCTGGGTGAGCTTATACAGCATATAGGACTGATCCTTCTGCTTGTCTGTACCTGCCCGCAGTGTATATCGTCCATTTACCAGCTGCTCCACCACGGCATAATGACCGGTAGCCACATAGTCAGCCCGCATATGGGCAGCTATGCGAAGCAGCTGATCCCATTTCACATAGCGATTGCATTCCACACAGGGATTGGGAGTCCGTCCAGCTTCATATTCCTCCATAAAAGGCCTGGTCACATATTCATGAAAGCAGGCCACCGTGTTCCATGGATAATAAGCAATTCCCAAGAAATCCGCTGTCCGACGTGCTTCATCAATCTCGCAGCACTTACTACTGCCGCTCTCCCAGGACTTTAAGGTAACACCTATGACTTCAAAACCCGCTGCTTTCAATAAATAAGCCGTCACAGCACTATCCACGCCACCAGACATCCCCACAATTACCTTGCCTCTGCTCAAATCCGTCTTCCTCTCTGTCTAAAAAACTATACAATAATATTATCATCGTATAGTTTTTAACCTACTATGTCAATAGGTATTAATCTAAACAAAAGATACACCGAACTAGATTTTCACAAAATGGGCGGCTGAACCGTCAAAATTGACCGGTCAGGCCGCCCATTGATATGTTCCTTATTTTAAACCCGAATTTTAATCCACATAATGTACACGTTGTTTATCATAACGGTCCTGCTGAGGATTTTTCTTTGCAGGATAGCCGAAGGGCACCACCGTAAACACGGACAGAGCTTCGGGCAAAACAATTGCCTTAGCGACTCTTTCCATACGGTCAGCAAACGGAGCAATTCCCAGCATGACACCGCCTAATCCCTGCGCCTCAATGGCCAGCAAAACATTTTCCGTAGCAATGGCCATATCCACGTCGATAAGTTCCGGTACAAGAACATCCTTTTTCCGGGAACAGAGTACAAGTGCCGCCGGAGCCTTAGCCGTCATGGCTGTATAGGGGCTGGCCTCAGCCAGCTTCTGCAAGACCTCTTTATTGGTCACCACATAAAATTCCCAAGGCTGCTGATTCATTGCCGAAGGCGCTGCCATAGCCGCCCGCAAAATCTTTTCGATTTTCTCGGCTTCTACCGGACGCTCCTCATAACTGCGCACACTGGTGCGGGTAAAAATTGCATTCATGTCCGAAAAATCTCCTTTCCCTAAGGCCGTTTTCCTACTTTATGCAATGTATTATACCCCTCAAACTATATTTTGTCAAATATAGTTTTTCTCTATTAATTAAAGTGTCTTTTTCCGCCGATGATGACTTGCTGCAGGTTAACATCTTCATCAAAAATTACCACATCTGCTCGTTTTCCGGTGGTTAAGGAGCCACGTTCTGCATAACAAGCCAATTCCTCAGCCGGTGTTCTGGTGACCATTTCGATAATCTGTGGCAAGTCTGCACCGGTATTCTCCCAAAATATCTTGACACAGCGGTTCATGGTGGCCACACTGCCGGCAATTGTGCCGTCCTGCAACGTAGCCAGCTCACCTTTTACAAATACAGCCTGCCCCCCCAGCTCCGAGGGACCATCGCCTAATCCACAGGCCCGCAGGCTATCCGTAATCAAGACAATATGTTTGCCCTCCTTGGCATGATAGAGTAATCTTTGGGCCATGGGATGGCTATGCACATTATCGGCGATAATCTCGCAGTTGGCCTCGGTATCAAATGCCGCCCCCACCACACCGGGAGCACGATGACTGAATCCCGTCATGGCGTTATAGACATGGGTGAAATGCTGGATACCATGCTTTTCCACCGCCTCAACAGCCGTGTCATAATCCGCTGCCGTATGCCCAATGGATACGACAATGCCAGCCTGCTGACACTTTTCCACAAAGGTATAGTCCACCAATTCCTCTGGAGCCAGTGTGATGATTTTAACCACCGACTGCCAGGGTTCTACCAGATGATAATCGGCCTGACGAATATTCTCTTCTGCCTGAGCACCTTTTTTTGCTGGACTGATAAAGGGGCCTTCCATATGCGCCCCCAGAACCTGTGCCCCTGCCGGCTGGCTTTTCATGGCTTCTTGAATCACCCCCAACGCCGTTTCCACCTCAGACCATTTACAGGTCATCGTAGTGGGCAGAAAAGCCGTCACCCCTGTCTGTGCCTGCAGTTTGGCCATTTTGGCTAATGCTTCTTGGGAACCATCCATCGTATCGGCTCCGGCACACCCATGAATATGGACATTGATAAATCCCGGTGCCACATAATTACCCTTAGCATCAACGATTTCTGCCTCAGGGGGAATTTCCTGTTCCGTTACAAAGCCTTTGATTTTTTCACCTGCACAAAGCAGTACACCATCTTCACGAAAAACAAAATTTCCCTGCTCATCGGGTACGATAAACCTGCCGTTCTTGATTGCTAACACGAAACTGCGCCTCTTTTCTTAGTCTTCCACATAATGGCTGAAACTGCCGATAACCAGCTGGGGAAATTCCCCATGAAGGGTTTCAATAAACTTACGGGTTCCCACGGCTTTTCCCTGGGGTTCCGGCATGATATCCAGAAAAGCATCCGGATCAATGTTGAGGTTGCGAACCTGAATCATCTGTACGGGCAGTTCCCGGAAGAACTCCTGCCAGGCCTTCAATTCCTCTTCCCGGTCATTAAAGCCGGGGAAGTACAGGAGATTCAAGGACACATAGACACCTTTTTCCAAGGCATAGCGAATGGATTCCTTGACATTTTCCAGATGATAGCTGGCCCGGTAATAGGCATCATAACCCTCTTCCCGGGCACTGATAATGGACACCCGCAGGGAATCCAAACCGGCATCCACAATCTTTTTTACCCCTTCAGTCCAGCCCACATTGGAATTCATATTGATTTGGCCCTTATCCGTCTGCTGGCGAATCAGTTTGATGCCCGCAGCAATATTATCAGCAGCCAGGCTTGGTTCACCTTCACAGCCCTGACCAAAACTGATGATGCCATCGGGAGCCACCTGCAAATGATAGATGCCAACTTCTGCAATTTCCTCGGGTGTGGGGCGGAAATCGATGCGCTGCTGCGGTGATGGACAGCATTCTGCCGGCTGCAAGGAAATACAGCCAAAGCAATTGGCGTTACAAACCGGCGATGCGGGGATACCGCATTCCCAGCGGCGATAAAAGAGATTCTGGGCCGTGCAGCAATGCCATTTCAACGAGCAGCCAGCCACCTGTTCCACGATGCGGTTCCCCGGCAGCTCCTTTTTCGTGCGCTTGACAAGATTCTTAAGCTCTTTTGTATTGTAATGCACCGGATCCCATTTATCATTCTTATCGGTGTAGACAGCAGCACAGTAAAGCTCATCCCTATAAACCACCACAGCGGTATAACCATAAAGAGGCAACCTTTGCGCCTCCTCCGCCCGCTCATAGGCCGGCATATAGAGACGCGTATAACCAGCCGGCAGAATTGCCGCCACCGCTAAGCCGGATATGGGCATAACCTCCCCATCGCTGGCCTGTCCCACCGCTAAATGGTCAGGCAGTAACATCAAATCTGCACTTTCCGGCAAGGGAATCAAATCTTCCGGCGTTAAGGGAATATTATCCCGGCCTGTACGCCCCATACCCCGCATACCGGGTGCGTCCAGAATGTTCCCCTCTTCATCGGCATAGACTGCCGTAATCATCTCATTCTGCGACACGGTCCGTGCCTCCTTCCTGACTTTTAACCTGTTCAACAACTTTCTTTTTCTTCTGCTTTTTGGGATTATACTTATTCATAGCCAAATCCACATCTTCTGTCACTATACATTCCACAGCCGGCAAAAGATACGCAATAGCCTCTTTGATTTTGGGCTTATCCTCATCGGTAAAGGGCGCCAGTACATGATTGACCACGGTCCATCCGGGCATAGGACGACCAATACCTATCCGCACCCGGGAAAAATGTTCATCTCCCACGTGGGCCAGCACGGATTTGATACCATTATGACCACCGGCACTGCCCTTTTTACGGATGCGCACGGTGCCAGCAGGAATATCCATATCATCATGGACTACGATTAAATCCTCAGGGTCCAACTTATAATAATTCAACAACGGCCCGATAGCTCTGCCGCTCTCGTTCATATAGGTCAGGGGTTTGACCAGCAGGATTTTTTCCGTACCAATAACCCCCTGAGCCACCTTCGCCTCAAATTTATCCTGCCAATTATCTATTCCCAGTCTATCCGCCAGCGCATCCACCAGCATAAACCCCACATTGTGTTTTGTGGCGGCGTATTCACTGCCTGGATTGCCCAGGCCCGCAATTATCTTCATCCTATTTCCTCCTATATTTAAGCCTTCCCCTATGGAGAAGGGAATCAGACAGGCAAGTATCACTAACGCACCATATCCATCACGCATTGCGTGCCCCTTCTCCAACGGGGAAGGCATATCTTAATAATTATCTGCAGTTGGATCGCCAACCAGGAACAAGTAAGCCAACACCACCAGCCCCAAAACAATACGATACCAGCCAAATGCTTTGAAGTCATTGGTCTTGATATAACTGAGCAGGAACTTGATGGACATGATGGATACGATGAAGGCCGTAACCATCCCCACAATCAATATGATGATTTCCGCCCCCGTATAATGCAGGCCAAATTTCACCATTTTCAACAGGCTTGCCCCAAACATAACGGGAATCGCCAGGAAAAACGTAAATTCTGCCGCCACAATACGACTGGTACCAAAGAGGATACCGCCGATAATGGTAGCACCGGAACGGCTGGTACCAGGCACCAGCGACAGGACCTGAAACATGCCGATAATCAGCGCTGTACGGTAGTCCAAACGAGCTAAATCATTAATCCGCGGACGGCGATGCTTATTGTAATTCTCAATCCAGATGAAAAGCAGTCCGTAAAAAATCAGGGTTGCAGCCACCACAGGTGCCGTCATGAAATGCTCTTCCATATAATCATTGAAGGCCAGCCCGATTACTGCTGCTGGGATGCAGGCAACGATAACCTTAAACCACAGGCTGAAGGTATCTCGTTTTTCCTGCTTTGTCTTCCAGCCGGACCAGGGATTGAGTTTTTCAAAGTTCAGCGCCACCACAGCCAGGATTGCCCCCAGCTGAATCACCACCAGGAACATGTCCATGAAATCCTTGCTGACATCCAGCTTAATGAACTCATCCACCAAAATCATATGGCCGGTACTGGATACCGGCAGCCATTCCGTCAGCCCTTCTACAATCCCCAGGACTACTACTTTCAGCAATTCCAAAAAGCTTAAATCCACCGTATTACTTCCTCTCGCTATGTTCAATCAAATTCCGTTTCTGCTCATGGGTAAGTTGTTTGATATGCCATTCCCGGCTTTGAGCATCCCTTTTATCTGTAAACTCTTCAAAATAGACAAGACGCACAGGCAGGCGCGCCCGGGTATACTTCCCGCCGCGCCCCGCATTGTGCGTCCGGACCCGCTTTTCCAGGTCATTTGTCCAGCCGGTATAAAAACTGCCATCCCCACATTCCAAAATATAGGTGTAGTTCTTATCCTTACTCGGCATCTTTAATGGTCACTTTTTCCATCACCACTTCGTCCACGGGACGATCCGCAAAATCCGTCTCGCTATGGCCAATGGTGCGAACAACATCCATGCCCTTGATCACCTTACCAAAAATGGTATGCTTGCCATTGAGCCAAGGAGTCTTGTCCAGCGTGATGAAGAACTGGCTGCCGCCGGTATGAGGCATCCCTGTATTGGCCATGGCCAGGATACCTTCCCCATCAAAACGCAAATCATCCAAGAACTCATCTTCGATGGTGTAGCCTGGGCCCCCCATGCCCGTACCATCGGGATCGCCGCCCTGAATCATGAAGCCATCGATGACCCGATGGAAAATCACGCCGTTGTAGAATCCCTTTTCCGTCAAGTCGATAAAGTTCTTCGTCGTAATCGGGGTCTTGTCCTCAAACAGTTCAATCTCAAACGTCCCCTTGTTGGTTTCAAATACTGCAATGCGATTAGCCACTTTTTTTCCTCCATTATCCTTGCCGCCGGCGATACAACCCGCTGAAAGAGCCGTCAAAAGCACCAGCATCATAATCAATATCTTTTTCATTGTACAAAATTCCTTTCCCTATTGCAACCTTTCGTTCGTCTTTTCTTGCAAACAGCAGTTGCCAGCACCACCGCCCAGTCACTTACGCCTTGCCACCATGCCCATAGCGATGAATGACCTCGCCAGCTTTTACTCCTGGTGAGCTGAAGCCATGACCCATCACCTCACTGGCGGACATGATAATCACAAAGGCATCGGGGTCGATGGCGTTGATGATCATCTTCATTTTCGCCACCTGCGTCAGGTTCACCACCACAAATACCACGTTGCGTTCCCGGCGGGTAAAGGCCCCCTGACCATGCAGGAAGGTCACTCCGCGGCCCACTTCCATAATGCCTTCAGCAATGGCCTCCGCCTGATTGGAAACGATGAGCAGCGCCTTGCGGCTATTAAACCCCGCAATGACCTTATCCGTCACCATGGCATTCATAAACATGCAGATAAGGGTAAACATGGCTGGTGCTACGCCAAACATAAAGGCCGCCGCCAGCATTACCAAACAGTTAAAACCAAAGATTACCCCGCCCATATTAAAGGAATAGAATTTCTTGGCTATGGCGCCCACGATATCAAAACCTCCGGTACTGCCGTTCATACGAAAGACAATGCCATAGCCGATACCATTAAAGACACCGCCAAAAATCGCGGCCAGCATCATATCATTAACCGGGGCAAAGGCATTCAATGGTTTGGTAAAATCGAGGCAAAAGGAAAAAATCGCCGTACCGATTATCACATCACAGGTATAACCTTTCCCCAATAGCCGCCAGGCCGCCCATAGCAGTGGTATGTTATAAGCAAAGGTCTGGGCACCGATGGGCAAATGGGTGAGATAATAGACAATCATGGCAATGCCCGTAGCTCCACCGGTCAGCAGATGGGAAGGCACCAAAAAGAGATTGATTGAACAGCTGGCAATCAGGCACCCCAGCGTAATGCCTCCATAGCGGAGCAGCCGGTGCTCCAGCAGCTTAAGCTGAATCATCTGCCTAAGCCCTCCAAACGTACATCTTCATCCTGCGGAAGATTCGACAGATCAATTCCCATTACGCCATGGTCATCCTCGCCATCTCCCTCCAACAATAAGGGATCACCTTCTTCGGCCATAGCCGCCCGCTCTGTCTCATCCAAGGGCAGATTGGTTATCCAGATATCCAGCAGATGACCATCATCGCCATCTACTTTCAACAGTAAGTGCTGATGGGGATAATTTTCCCGGCTGTAGATGAGATAGTAATTCCCCTCAATAAATTGGCGCTGCTGCTTGCCATAGACCTTTTCCAACCAAAATTTCGTTGCACCCTTCCGCACATTATTCCGGGCTGTATATTTTTCCATATCCACGGTAAAATCAACAACTTTACCCGTGCGCAAAGATACGCTGGCCTCACTGTTATCCTTATAGACATAGGTCTTGAGCTTTACCCCTTGCTTGATGACCAGCTTATCGTATAGGGGTTCTCCCCATTTCTCCTGCAAGGCACTTTCCCTGTCGCCCAGCATTACTCCCTTACAGGCAAAATCCTCATCCATGACTTTTCCTGCTGCCAGACAAAAAGTACTGATCAGCGTTAACACCAGCAAGGATAACGCCAGTATCTGCCCCATTTTCCTTACCATAAATTCCTCCCAAAATTTCCCCGTTCAAAAATCTTGATTTCGCGGCCATCAGCAGTGGTACCGACAATTTCCAAGTCCCGAGTACCAATCATGAAATCCTCATGAACCAAAGAATCATTGACCCCATGCTGCAAAAGTGTCACGCTGTCCATATTCTCGCCGCCTTCGATGCAGGTGGGATAAGCCTTGCCCAATGCCAGATGACAGGACGCATTTTCATCAAACAGCGTATTGTAGAACAGGATTCCACTCTGGGAAATAGGGGAATCGAAGGGTACCAAAGCTACTTCCCCCAAATAACTGGATCCCTCGTCCGTTTCCAACAAGCCTTTGAGGATTTCTTCCCCTTTTTCCGCACGGTAGTCCACCACCTTGCCATCCTTAAAGGTCAGCTGGAAGTTTTCGATTAAATTGCCATTATAATTCAAGGGTTTGGAGGCCACTACCGTGCCATTTACCCCATCCCGGCGAGGCATGCTGTATACTTCCTCGGTCGGCATATTGGCGGCAAACTCTATCCCCAGCTCCGACTTTTCCGCACCGCCGGCCCAGATATGACCTTCTGGCAGTTCGATTTCCAAATCGGTGCCGCTGTCATTCTTATAATGAAGCTTGACGAATTTCTGTTCGTTGAGGAACTTTGCCGCCTGCTGCAGGAAATCGATATGCTTGCGCCACTCGGCCACCGTATCAATTCCCTCGCCAATACGCACAGTCTTAAAGATTGCCCGCCAGAGTTTTGCCACAGCTTCGTCCGGCGTATCTGCCGGAAATACCTTCGTTGCCCAGCCCTTAGTCGGCACCGATACCACACACCAGGTATTCTTGTTGCTCATCAGACGCTCCCGATATTCCAGCAGTGCCGCTCCTGCCGCCTGATTAGCCAGTTTCAATTTCTCCGGGTCAATATCGCTGAATATCTGTGGGTCCCGGGCCGCAATGGACACAAAAGCTGCCCCCTGCTCCGCATAGTCCTGATAAAAGCGCACCCGCCATTCGGGAAATTCCGTGAAAAGCTTTTTCTCACCGTGTTCATAACGGATATGAGCAGCCAGTTCATCCCCCCAGCTGATGATTACATCATGGGCCCCGGCTGCAAAAGCCGCCTCACTGATTTTACGGGCAAAGTCCGCACACTCAATGGGCGAATTGATGACCAGAATCTGGTCTTTCTGGATATTTACCCCAATACTGACCACCAGCTGGGCATATTTCTGCAATAATTCCTGTTCCATCAAAAATCCTCCGTATCGAAACATAAGGTTACCGGGCCATCGTTCACCGATTCCACCTGCATATCCGCACCAAATTCACCATGCTCCACCTGTACACCCAAATCCCGCAAATCCTGCATAAAGGCTTCATAGAGCGCATTGGCTTTATCCGGTGGCGCCGCATGACTAAAACCAGGACGACGTTTCTTCAAGTCCGCATAAAGGGTAAACTGGGAAACCACCAACATGGAACCACCAACCTGCTCAAGGCTCCTGTTCATCTTTCCTGCTTCATCAGCAAATACCCGCACATGATAGATCTTTTCTGCCAATTTCCGTGCAGTGTCCGCACAGTCTTCCGGCCCCACGCCCAGCAGAACCAGGAAGCCCTGTTCAATGGCACCATTTATCCTACCCTCAATTGTCACACTGGCGGATTTTACCCGCGTTACAACTGCCTTCACCTTTTCACTCCTAATCCTGCTTCATATAAGGTGCGGTAAACTCCCGTACCGTCTTGAAATACAACTTCTCGTCCTTCTGGCACGCCACGCCATGTACCGCGTCATGGATTAAGAGCAGGCTCTTATCCGGTGCCCTGGCATCCCGGTAAAGCTGCTCCGACATAACTGGCGGTACCAGTGCATCTTTTGTTCCATGAATAAAGAGAATTGGCACCTTGGAATGCATAACCGCCACCTGGGGAACTGCCTGATTAAGACTGAATCCCGCCACCTGCTGACAGCGCCAATCCAAGAGGTTCATAGCCGGAAAGGCCGGCAGCCCCAAGGATTCATGGATCTGATGGACCAGCAAATCAAAGGCACTGGTATAACCGCTTTCCTCCACACAGGCCGCCACATTCGCTGGCAGGTCCTCATCATCACAGGCCATCATCACCGTGGCCGCCCCCATGGAAACCCCATGCAGAATAATTCTGGCCTGGGGATAGTACAGGGCAATGCGCTTGGCCCAATCCACGATATCTACGCTTTCCCGATATCCCATGGTCAGATACCGGCCCTCACTCTTCCCCGCTGCCCGCAGGTCAGGAGTCAGTACATGATAGCCCATCCTGAGGTAATGAGTAGCGATATAATAGGAATTCTCCTGGGTTCCACCATAACCATGCACCACGATGACCCATTTTTTGCCGCCATCATCTTCAGGCGGATAAAAATGCGTTGCCTTAAGCACCAGTTTATCCCGGGAGGTCAAGGTCCACTCCTCATTGGTAAAATCCGGTTTATCATAATGCCGCGCCTCAGGTGGCATCAGTAATGCAAAAGCCCGTGGCGGTTCCTGAGGATTTTCAGCTGTGCCCCGCTCTAAGCCGAAATGCACAGCATAATTGCCAACAAAATATCCCGTCCCCACGACGAATGCCGTAACGACCACAGCTGTAGTCAAGACTGCAGTCAAGAGACAGGATAACACCAATTTGTGCATGGAATCCCCTTTCTAGCATTCAATACCAATCTACGCATAGTCAGCTCTATTTTATCACTGATAGCACATTTTTTCTATTATTTTTCCATTAGAACTCCGCTATTCTACAGCCTATCTCCATTCTCCTTCACTCCACTATCCCTTCCCGGCTATTTATTCACCAAGAAAAAAACCTGACCAGTCAAATACAGCCGGTCAGGCTTTGCTCGTGAGAATTTATTTATTTTTCCATAGCCGCTACAGCTGCAAATGCTTTTTCTGCCGCCGCAATGGTTCTTTCTATATCCTCGTCTGTATGGGCGCCGCTCATAAAGAGGGTTTCAAACTGGGACGGAGCGAGGTAAATGCCCTGTTCCAGCATGGCCTTGAACCAGACCTTGAATTTTTCCTGATCAGCATTGCAAGAATCCTCATAATTCAGCACATCTTTTTCGCTGAAGAAGATGCCGAACATGGAGCCCGCCTGATGGGCCTGAATGGCCACACCTGCTGCCTTGGCCTTTTCCTGCCAGCCAAGAAGCAGCTTCTTCGTCTTTAAGGTCAGTTCCCGGCTATAGTCAGCCTTGCCCTCTTCCGGTTCCGCTGTAATGATCTGCAGCGTAGCCAGTCCTGCGGTCATGGCTAAGGGATTGCCCGACAGAGTGCCCGCCTGATATACGGGGCCGGCAGGAGAAACCTTGGCCATGATATCCTTGCGGCCGCCATAAGCCGCTACAGGCAGACCGCCACCGATAATCTTACCCAGACAGGTCAAATCCGGCGTTATGCCATAAGCCGCCTGTGCACCACCTAAGGAGGCCCGGAAGCCACACATAACCTCATCAAAAATCAACAGAGCGCCATGTTTTTCCGTCAGTTCCCGCAGCTTGCGCAGATAACCCTGCTGAGGCAGCACCAGCCCCATATTGCCCGCCACAGGTTCCACGATAACAGCAGCTACTTCGTCCCCCACATCAGCCATTACTTTAGCAATAGCTTCTTCATCATTATAGGGTACAGAAATGGTATCCTGCGCTGTTCCCTTCGTCACTCCCGGAGAACTGGGCACGCCAAAGGTAGCCATGCCGGAACCGGCATTTACCAGCAGGCTGTCGCTATGACCATGATAGCAGCCGATGAACTTGACAATCTTTTCCCGGCCTGTATAGCCGCGGGCCAAACGCAGGGCGCTCATGGTGGCTTCGGTACCGGAATTCACCATGCGGATGGTTTCAATGGAGGGATAAACCTCCATGACCAATTTGGCCAGTTCCGACTCGATGCAGGTAGGCGCGCCATAGCTGGTACCACGGGTTGCCGCCTCCTGCAAGGCTTTTACCACCTTCGGATGCGCATGACCCACCACCATCGGCCCCCAGGAGCCTACGTAGTCAATGTATTCATTGCCATCGATATCATAAATCTTATCGCCCAGGGCATGGTCGATAAAGGGCGGATTGCAGTCCACACTCTTATAGGAACGCACCGGACTGTTAACCCCGCCGGGCATAAGTTCCTTGGCTTCGGCAAAGGCGGCAGCAGATTTTTCCAGATTCAGCATCAGTTTTCCCCCTTTAACCAGCGGGCCACATCCATGGCATGATAGGTGATGATAATATCCGCACCCGCCCGTTTCATGGACAACAGGGTTTCCATCACAATGCGTTTCTCATCAATCCAGCCATTCCGGGCTGCTGCCTTGACCATGGCGTATTCACCACTGACATTATAGACAGCCACCGGATGATGGATATGGTCACGAACCTGACGAACAACATCCAGATAAGCCAGCGCCGGTTTCACCATGATGATGTCTGCACCCTCTGCAATATCCAAATCCACTTCCTTGATGGCTTCATGCGCATTGGCCGGATCCATCTGATACTGGCGTCTGTCCCCAAAAGCCGGAGCACTGTCGGCCGCATCACGGAAGGGGCCATAATAACCGGAAGCATATTTTACTGCATAACTCATGATGGAAACATTCTGGAATCCATTTTCATCCAGAGCTTCACGAATGGCCGCCACCCGGCCATCCATCATATCGGAAGGTGCAATGATGTCCACACCGCACTGTGCCTGGGACACAGCCACCTTTTGCAGGAGTGCCAGCGTCTTGTCGTTGTCCACATAGTGACCTTCCAAGTGACCGCAATGACCATGGTCTGTGTACTCACACATGCACACATCCCCCACAATCATCAATTCCGGTACCTCCGCTTTAATGGCCTTGATGGCCCGCTGTACGGGACTTTTCATATCCCAGGCACTGCTGCCATCAGCATCTTTGTACTCAGGAATGCCGAATACTTCCACCGCGGGGATTCCCAGCTCCCAGCATTCTTTAGCCGTCTTAACGGCTTCATCAACGGAAAGATGAAAACACTCCGGCATGGAAGGGATTTCTTCACGAACTTTTTCCCCCGGTACCACAAACAGCGGATAAACAAAATCCTTCACCGACAAGCTGGTTTCCCGTACCATAGCCCGCATAGCCGGGCTGATGCGCATACGACGGGGACGAAGTTTCTGTTCAAACATGACGATAACATCTCCTATTATTTGCAGATGGCTTCCACTAAGCCATCAATCGTGTATTCCTTGGCAACAATATCGGGCTCAATCCCCAGAGACTTGGCCGTATCTGCAGTGACAGGGCCAATATAGGCCGTCTTTACGCCCTGGAGCACAGCTGCTGAACCGGTAATCTCCACAAAGTTTCTGACCGTGGACGAACTGGTAAAGGTCACCAGATCAATCTCGCCTGCGGTGAGTTCCGAAATCAGCGCCTCCCTGTTTACCTTACCGCAAACGGTACGATAAGCCGGAGCCACATCCACTTCAGCTCCCATTTCCCGCAGTTTTTCCGGCAGGATTTCCCTGGCTTCTTCCGCCCGAGGAAGCAATATTCGCGCATGGGAAGGCAGCTTACCTTTCAGGGCTTCCACGATACCCTCGGCCCGATATTCACCCGGAATGACATCGGCCACGATTCCGTATTGCTTCAGCTTATCTGCCGTAGCTGAACCGATGGCGGCAATCTTGGCATAGCCCAGTGCACGCACATCCTTGCCTGCCTGGAACAGCCGGGCAAAGAAACGCCCCACACCATTAGCACTGGTAAAAATCAGCCAATGATAATCCTGCACCTGTCCAATGGCTTTATCCAAAGCTGCATACGAATCCGTGGGATCGGTCATGGAAATCGTTGGCGCCTCCAACACCTCTGCGCCGAGATTCTCCAGCTTTGCCGTGAGTTTAGAAGCCTGACTGCGGGCCCGGGTAACCAAAATCTTTTTGCCAAAGAGCGGCCGCTGAGCCAGATTGTCAAACCACTGCAGGCTGTCCCGCAGCTTCACCACTTCCCCCACAATGAAAATAGCTGGCGGCTTGATTCCATTCTTTTCCACATCTTCTGCAGCCTTGCCTACCGTCGTAATCAAGGTGCGCTGTTCAGGTTTGGTCCCCCAGCGGATTACCGCCGCAGGCGTATCCGCACTGCGGCCGTTTTCCACCAGTTTACTGGTGATATGGGGTAAATTGGCTACCCCCATCAGGAATACCAGCGTATCCACTCCCGTGGCCAGGTGTTCCCAGCGCATATTGCTCTGTCCTTTAGTGGGGTCCTCATGACCTGTCACCACGGCAAAGGAAGTGGCTACCGCCCGATGCGTTACGGGAATCCCTGCATAGGCAGGCACAGAAATAGCCGATGTAATCCCCGGCACGATTTCGAAGGGCAGATTATTTTCCCGCAGCAGCAGGCCTTCCTCGCCGCCCCGGCCAAACACAAAAGGATCGCCGCCCTTAAGGCGTACCACGCATTTGCCCGCTTTAGCTTTATCCACCAGCAGCTGGTTGATATCTTCCTGTTTCATCGTATGATTGCTGGAGGCTTTTCCCACATAAATATACTCTGCGTCTTCCGGTGCCCAGCGCAGAATCCGGTCATCTGCCAGTCGGTCATAAACCACCACATCTGCCATCTTCAGACAATCCACTGCCTTCAAGCTGATCAGGCGATAATCTCCAGGGCCTGCCCCCACTAAATAAACCATTCCTGCCATTTATGTCATCTCTTTTCGTTTTATTTATCCTGCAACAGGCCGATTTCCTGCAAAATCGCTCGGCCACCTGCATCCAAAAGTTTTTCCGCCAAAGTCACGCCCAGTTTCTCTGCCTCTTGTTCAGAACCACTGATACTATCCCGATAAAGGCGCTGACCATCTAAAGATGCGATGACCGCCTCCACTTGGATTTTCTCCGGTGAAACGGGTGTAGCATAAACCCCCACAGGCACCTGGCAACCACCTTCTACCCGGCCCAGAAAGGCCCGCTCCGCTCTGGCACAATACACAGTACCCTCATCATTCAAGAAGGCCAACATATCCCGCATCTTTTGGTCGTCCTCGCGGGTCTCGATGGCCAGTGCCCCCTGCCCTACAGCCGGCAGGACCATATCCCGGGGCAATACCTCGGTAATGCGTTCGCCGAAGCCCAACCGTTTAAGGCCGGCTACCGCCAGGATTATGGCATCAAAATTTTCCTTTTCCAGTTTTGCCAGTCGCGTATTCACATTTCCCCGCAGATCACAGATGTTGAGATCCGGCCGGGCATGCAAAAGCTGTGCCTTGCGGCGCAGGCTGGAAGTACCTACTTTTGCGCCACAAGGCAACGCTGCAAAGGTCTTATATTGTGGACTGACCACTGCATCACCAGGGTCAAAACGCTTGGTAATGGCGGCCAGACAAAGGCCTGCTGGAAGTTCTGTAGGCATATCCTTAAGACTGTGTACGGCCAAATCAATACCGCCTTCCAGCATATCCGTTTCCAATTCTTTGGTAAATAGTCCCTTGCCGCCGATTTTCGCCAAGGGCGCATCGAGAATCTTATCGCCCTTGGTGGTCATTAATTTCAGTTCTACTTTAAGACCGGGATACTCATCCTCCAAACGGCCCTTTACATACTCTGCCTGCCAGAGAGCAAGCTTACTGCTGCGCGTACCGATAACGATTGTGTCTTTCTTCACTGGTTGCCGTCTCTCCTATCGTATCAAGTTTGAATAATTTCCGCATAGCGTCGATATAGAATTGCTCGTTTTCTGTTCCAGCAGCGGAGTTCAGTTTCATCATGGGCATCCGCAGGATCTTGCGCACAATCATGCGGCTCATGTGTTCCACCTGCCGCCATTCTTCCTCTGTAAGTTCCGGCAGCTTTGAACTGGCTCGTTTTACCTCCCGCTGGCGAATGCGCTCACAACGTTCTGAGAGCAATGCCATCAGTGGGCGGAAGGAAAGATACTGGAACTTTTCCTCGATGGACTCCACCTCTTCTGCCACGATCTTTTCCGCTTGCTTAGCTTCCTGACGGCGCTCTTCGATGTGCTCATCCACCACTTCTTCCAGGGCATCGATATTGTAAAGCGTAACCCCCTTGATATCTCCCACTTCCGGGTCAATATCCCGCGGTACGGCAATATCGATCAAAAACAGTTTTCTGCCCTTGCGCTTGGTCATCAGCTGGCGGGTCTCCCAGGGTTTGATCACATAATGGGGAGCCCCAGTGGAAGTGACAATCACATCCACATCCACCGCCCGCTTCATAGCATCAGCGAAGGGTACCGCCTCGCCATTAAATTGTGCCGCCAGGACTTCTGCCCGATCCAGATGTCGATTCGTCACATAGATTTTCTTTACCCCCCGGGAAATAAGATGCTGGGCGGTGAGCTCTGCCATCTTCCCGGCACCGAAAATCAAGGCACTGGCCTCCGTCAATTCTCCAAAGGCCTCCTTGGCCAGTTCCACTGCGGCATAGCTGACCGACACAGAATTATACTGGATGCGGGTCTCCGTACGCACACGCTTTCCCGTGGCAATAGCCCGATGAAACAGCGTATTGAGCACCGTGCTGGTAGTCCCGGCCTCTCGTCCCATGGCATAGGCTTCCTTGACCTGAGAAAGAATCTGTCCTTCTCCCAGCACCAGAGAATCCAGACTGGAAGCCACCCGAAACAGATGGGCAATGCATTCTTCCGCTGCGTAATGATAGAGATATTCGTCAATACTCTCCTCATTGCCTGTCAAATCAAAGAGAAACTGCTTCAAGGTTGCCAAATCCCGTTCGGCATCATCCACCACCGCATACATCTCACTGCGATTGCAGGTGGAAAGCACCACTGCTTCTAAAATCCCCTCATACTCTCCCAAATTAGCCAGACCACTTTTTACAGCTGCCTTGGGAATAGAAAAACGTTCCCGCACATCAACAGGTGCTGTCTTGTGATTGAGCCCCAGCATTAATAATTCCATTTTTTATCTCTTCCTCCGCCTGGTCTAAATGACCTGCTCTCACTAAATCAATGATATCCTGCGTCAGAATTTGCCGCCATAACCGTTCATGCTCGCGGCTGCCGCCCGGCATCCCCTTTATTTCCTGACGCAATACACACAACCGTTCCAAAAAATCTCCAAAACACTCCGGGTATTCCAGCTCCAGCCGCTCACGCAGAAGCCTTGAGAATGCAGGACTGTTGCCCTCGGTAGACACCGTCAGCAGCAAATCCCCCCGCTCAATACGGGAAGGCACGGAAAAATCTGACTTTCCAGGGGCTGCCGCCGCATTGACCAACGCCCCCATTTCCCTGGCTTCCGCAATGGCCAGCTCGTTAGCCGCTGCATTATCCGCTGTGGCAAAGACCAACAATGGCCTCCATTTCTGCAGCATCCCCTGACGATAAACCTGGGCCTGCCAGTCGATTTTCCCCGCCTGCGCTAATTCCTGCAGAAAAACCGACAGCTCCGGTGCTATCACCATGACCCTGGCCCCCGCTGCCAATAGCCCCTTGACTTTGCGACCAGCCACCTGCCCGCCGCCAACGACTACACAACACCTGCCCGCCAGGTCCAAATTCAGCGGGTAAAGCACGCCATCACCTTCCACTTGCTTTTTGTGAATACCTCTCAATTACGAATCGGATTCATATTTTTCTACTTCTTTTATTATACCTTATGTAAGCGCGAAAAAAAAGCAGAAATCTGTAAATTTTAGACTTCTGCTTCTTGCTCATGCCTATAATTTTCTAATGTTAAATCCTATAATTCCTGTTGAAATAATTACGCCTCAATCAACCTTCCCCGCTTTATTCCAGGGAAATGATCTTATTCTTCAATACGTAAACCAGCGCCTGGGTTCTATCCTCCACCTTAAGCTTGCGCAGGACACGGGTCATATGATTCTTGACCGTCTTTTCGCTAAGCCCCAAGGCTTTGGCAATATCCTGATTGGAAAACCCCTTGGCTACACACTCCAAAACATCCATTTCCCGGGCCGTCAGGCGTTCATTACGGCTTTCATCCAACATTTCCCTGGCTCTGGTTTCCACATCATCGGACACAGTAGCACTGCCAAAGAGACGCTCAGCCAGTTCTGGATAAACAAAGGCATCGCCGCCATTGACCACATGGATGGCCTTGATCAGCACCGCAGGTTCCACATCCTTCAGCAGGTAGCCCAAGGCACCATTCTTGAGCATTTCCAGCACATAATTGTCACTGTCATGAATAGTCAAAGCAATAATACGGGTTTCACAGTCCGCCTGTTTTAGCTGCTTAACCACTTCCAGTCCATTGAGACCCGGCATATTGATGTCCAAAAGCAGCACATCCGGCTGCAACATCAGCGTACGGGCCACAGCCTCCTGACCGTCCTCCGCCTCGCCGATAACCTCAAAGCCATCCTCAAAATTCAATACTCTCTTTATTCCCTGTCGTAGAAGCGCATGGTCGTCTGCTATCAATATCTTAATCGCCATAATCGTTTCTCCTTTATTCCTGTAAAATCTATAAATTCATAGCACATGAGCCTTAAGGAAAATCATCACTTCCGACTCAGTATGGCTATGCCGTACACTTTTGAAAAAAGCGCCTAAAATAGGCAAGTCCCCCAAGAAGGGAATCTTGCTTATACTGCGGGATTCCTCGCTGCCAATCAGGCCTCCAATAACCATGGTTTCTCCATCCCGCAAACGCACCATGGTATCCGCACTGCGCCGTTGAAAGCGATAGGCCTTCAAATCCGTCACTAGTTCCGGCGTACTGACCTCCGTATGCACCTCAGCAGTAATCTGGCCTTCGTCATTGACCCGGGGCGTACAGCGCAGGATAATACCCGCCTGCCGATAAGTCATGGTATTGGTGGTAGAGGTTTCCGTTACCGTCTGGGTGGGCACCGGCACATCGCCACCAATGTTAATTACCGCCTCATGCCCCTGAATAGTCGTGATATTGGGGCGGGCAAGAATCTTCGCCTTGCCATCGGACACCAGCGCATTCAGTTTAGCGCCAAAATAAAATTCAAAGGGCTGACCTTCCGGGCCATGCCCAAATTGTATAATACCTGGGATATCCTCTGTTTTCCCGTTATAATAGCGGCGCATCTCATAATCCACCCGCTCATTTGACCGGCCTTCGTGGCGATAGCTCTTGCGTCGATCCGGATATTTGGGCACTTTGGACCATTCCCATTCCACGCCCAGATTCTTGGCAGCATTCTTGGATAAAGCCACCACCTTGGCTTCAATACTGACCTGCTTGGCAGGAACATCCACCTGCCGCAAAGCCTCCTGTATCCTCTGGGCCTCAGCATCGGTCCCATAGAAGAGCACTTTTCCCGCCGATTCATCCACCAATACCCGGGAAGAACGCTCCTCCAGCTTCTTTTCCCCAGCCTTCTCAGCCTTATTATTAACTTTCGGCACGGGGGACCTTTTTCCTGCTTCTCCTAAGGATAATTTTGCCACCTCAGCCAAATCTGCCGGCCGGGCATACCGGGCCTGATAACTATGTACCCGACACAAGGCATTGGCTTTGTCCGGTGCAGTCACCACATAAACGCTCCCGTATTTTTCCAACATCAGCCCTTGAGATGCAGACAGCAAGGCCAAAATGTCCAGCGGTTCATCCTGGGCGTCAACAGTCACCGTTCCCCCGATTCCTTCAGACAGCAACAAGTTAAGCCCTCCCAATCGAGCCACAGACATCAATACTGCCCCAACAGGAGCATTCTGAACCTGTAAATGTATGGGTGCCGCCATAGCCCACGGCCTTCCCAAACAATAAAGCAAAAACATACAAAGGAAAACTCTGCTTTTCTTTCCCATGTCATTGCGCCCCCGCCTCGCTATTCATGGTCAGCGGCAAACAAAGCACCTCACCGGAACGTTCCACCGTAACCGCAGAACTGCTAATTCCCGTCACATGCCACCCCGCTGCCATCTCCCCTAAACCAGCAGTCAGCGTATATGTGCCCACCCGCAACAGGGCTAGCCGCTGACCGCCGCCTTCCACTATACCACAGAGCGAAATCCCCGGTCCGCTGGATTTTTCCTGCGTATTATGCACAGCAGCCGGAAGGGCAGCAGGTATAGACACAGGTACAGATGGAGATTGAGCATAAGCGTCTTTAGGAAACACAGGATTCAAAGCCTGCTCCCCTTCCCGTTCATGGGCTAAAGAAAAGGGATTCCGCAGTTCTTTACTGGCAGCCGCCTGCTTTAAACCGATGATTTCTGTTTTTTCCCTGTCCAACTGTGCAGCAGATGGAGTTTCCTGCAACACAAGGGGAGGCTTTTCTGCTTCATTGGCATACCAAGCCCCTGACAATATTCCCCCCAAAAGAACAACGCTGCCACCCATTAACAACTTACGCCGTATTTCCATAGGTTTGCCCTTCTCTGTCCATATATAGCGGATTTTCTTTTCTATTATACTCCTGTCAAAGGAATATTTCTATAGGAAAATAGACCTAAAAATAAGACCGTCCCCCTAGAATAGGCAACGGTCTTATCTTGATTAACCTTCATTTTTCGCGACTAAATCTGCATCCGTCAGCGTACCTTCCTTAGCCTTCCGGGAAAGCTCTGCTGTTGCCGTAAACAAAACATCACTGGAACTATTGAGTGCCGTTTCGCAGGAATCCTGCAGGACACCGATGATAAATCCCACGCCTACCACCTGCATGGCAATATCATTGCTGATGCCGAAGGAAGAGCATGCCACCGGAATAAGCAGCAAAGACCCGCCAGCCACACCAGAAGCACCACAGGCACCAACCGTAGCGATAATACAGAGCAGCAATGCCGTGGGCAAATCGATGTCAATGCCCAAAGTATGGGCGCAAGCCAAGGACAAGACCGCAATGGTAATGGCAGCACCGCTCATGTTGATGGTAGCCCCCAGCGGAATGGAAATGGAATAGGTATCCTTGTTCAGCCCCAGACGCTCGCACAAATCCATATTTACAGGAATATTGGCAGCGGAGCTTCTGGTAAAGAACGCATAGATACCACTCTCCCGCAAGGTAGTAAGCACCAGCGGATAGGGATTGCGGTGAATATGCATATACACAATCAGCGGATTCATGATTAGCGCCACAGAGAAGAATGCCCCCAGGAGTACGGCCAACAAATGGAAATACCCCAGGATAGCCTCTGTGCCATTTGTACCAATGGCATCAGCCACCAACCCCATAATGCCGAAGGGCGCCAGCCGGATAACCCACTGTACCAGTTTTGTTACCGCCTTGGCAAAGTCATTCAACGCCTGCTTGGTGCTGTCCGAAGCATTGTGCAGGGCTAACCCCGTCAGCACACCCCAGGCCAGTATGCCGATATAGTTGGCACTGGCGATGGCATGAATGGGATTATCCACCACATTCAATACCAGATTGTGGAGAACCTCCAGAATACCACTGGGCGGCGTTAATTTTGCATCGGCCAGCTGCAAATGCAATGTGGTGGGGAAAGCAAAGGAATAGGCCACCGCCACCAAAGAGGCAAAAAAAGTAGCAAAAACATACAACCGCACAATGGGCCGCATGGATGCACTGGCATCTGCATTTTTCTGGGCCATGGCATTCATCACCAGCACAAACACCAGGACCGGAGCCACCCCCTTCAACGCCCGGACGAACAAATCTCCGAATATGGCCACCAATGGCACCATCCCCGGTGCCGCCAGGGCAATGATAATACCGATAACCAAACCGACTGCGATTAGCTTGATAAGGGCAGTTTCCATATATTTTCTGCCGACTTTCCGAAACATGCTAATCAACCTCCTTAAGCAATAATCTCATATTACGATAAGTGCGTTCACCTATATGATACATCTGTTAGTATACACTATACTTTACATTTCCGCAAGCCAAAAGTGTAAAAATGTTTTTATAGAGTGAACTATTATCAAAGATAAAAAAAAACCGCGTACACACTTCTCTAATGTGTACGCGGTGAAAAGACATATAAGAAAATTACAACACGATTTTACTAAAATCAGCCACTCGGTTAACCAGGTCGTCAATGGCTTTGAGCAGAGCCAGACGGTTATTCTTAACCGCTTCATCCTTGTCCATAACCATTACGGCATCAAAGAAAACATCAATGGGTTTTGCCAGTTCTTTCAAGGCATCAATAGCGCCCTTGTAATCCTGACCATCCACCAGACTGGTCACTGCACTGTTGGTGGATTCATAGACAGTGTAAAGCGCCTTTTCTTCAGCTGCCACAAATACGGCTTCATGAATTTCCGTACGCTCCGCCTTCTTGGCCAGATTCGAGGCACGGACAAAGGCCTGAATATGCGCAGCCGCATCTGCCGTTTCTGCAAATTCTGCCACAGCAGCAGCACGCAGGCTGACCGCATAGATATCATCCACATCTTCCAGCACCGCATCCACCACATCGTAACGAACATCTTCCAGCACATTCTTGAGACGCAGACGCATGAAATCTGCCACATCCTGCTGCATTTTCGTGCGCACAGCTTCATCCGTAAGACCATATAAATCCATGGATTTCGCCACGATTTTGCTGAGACTTACCGTCCATTTGGCTTCAATCAGCATATGAACCAAGCCAAGGGCCTGACGGCGCAGGGCGAAGGGATCCTGCGAACCGGTAGGAATCTTACCCCGGCTGAAGGTTCCCACAATGGTATCAATCTTATCGGCCATGCTCACAATACGGCCCGCTTCTGTCTGCGGCTGTTTGTCACCAGCAAAACGCGGCATATAGTGTTCGTCGATGGCAATGGCTACCTTTTCACATTCACCATCAAGCTTGGCATACTCGCGCCCCATAATGCCCTGCAGTTCCGTGAACTCCGTAACCATGCCGGTTACGAGGTCAGCCTTGGACAGAAGGGCTGCACGTTGTGCGTGTTTGTGTGCCTTTTCATCGGCGCCAATTTCGTCAGCGATAAAACCAGCCAATTCCACGAGCCGCTCGGATTTTTCATACATCGTACCGAGGCCCTGTTGGAATACAACCGTCTTGAGTTTTTCGCGGTGTTCCTCGAGGCTCTTCTTACGGTCTTCATCAAAGAAGAACTGCGCATCAGCCAAACGGGCACGCAGTACACGCTCGTTGCCGTGCTGTACGGTTTCCAGGTGTTCGCTGCCGCCATTGCGCACCGTGATAAAGAGCGGCAGTAATTTTCCATCTGCATCCTTCACGGGGAAGTACCGCTGATGGTCGCGCATCGGCGTGATAACCGTTTCGGGAGGCAGTTCCAGATACTTTTCCTCGAATTTGCCGCAGAGTGCCGTCGGATATTCGACGAGATAGAGCACTTCTTCCAGCAGGTCTTCGGTGATTTCAGCCTTGCCGCCGTTCTTTTCGGCCACTTCTGCAATCTGCTGACGAATCATGGCCTTGCGCTTTTCCTGGTCCACAATCACGAAGTTGTCTTCGCAAGCCTTTTCATATTCAGCAGCACACTTGATGGTAAAATCCCCCTGGGACAGGAAACGATGGCCACGGGAAATATTCCCGGATTTAACCTCAGCCACTTCAAAGGGTACCACCTCTGCGTCATAGAGGGCCACAATCCAGCGTAAGGGGCGAATGAACTTGAAGTCCAGATTCCGCCAGCGCATGTTGTTGGGGAAATTCAAGCCGCAGATAAGTTCCGGCAAAATGGTTTGCAAAAGCGCACGGGTTTCTTTCCCCTTTTCATGCACCATGGCATAGACATAACCATCTTTTTCCACCAAATCCTTAGGATCAATCCCCTGTCCCCGGGCAAACCCCTGGGCGGCCTTGGTGGGATTACCATCCCCATCGAAGGCGATAGCTGCAGAAGGGCCACGATTTTCACTGGACACATCCTCCTGCTTCTCGGCTAAATCTTTGACCAGAAGCGCCGTGCGGCGGGGTGTACCGATGGTACGAATCTCCCCACAGGCAATGCGGTTATCGGCAAAGGCCTTGGCCGCACTTTCCTTCAGCTGGGCAAGGATGCCCGGCATGACATGAGCCGGTACTTCTTCGGTGCCGATTTCTAACAGTAAATCCTTGCTCATTATTTCTCCCCCCTATGCAGCATGGGATATCCCAGTTCTTCACGTTGTTTCAAATAACATTCAGCGCATAGACGTGCCAGTTTGCGGACACGCCCAATGAAGGCCGTACGCTGGGATACGGAGATGGCTCCCCGGGCATCCAGCAGGTTAAAGGTATGGGAGCACTTAAGCACATAGTCATAAGCCGGATGTACATAACCCTCAGCAATTACGCGCACAGCCTCAGCCTCATACTTATCAAAGAGTTCAAAGAGCAGCTTTTCATCGGACAGGTCAAAGGCATAAGCGGACTGCTCGTACTCATTCTGATGGAAAACATCGCCATAGGTGTAGTCATCGGTCCACTGGATATCGTAGACATTCTCAACGCCCTGAATATACATAGCCAGTCGCTCCAGCCCATAGGTAATTTCCGAAGCCACAGGCTTAACGTCCTGGCTGCCCACCTGCTGGAAATAAGTGAACTGGGTGATTTCCATGCCGTCCAGCCATACTTCCCAGCCCAGGCCCCAAGCACCTAAGGTTGGGGATTCCCAGTTGTCCTCGACAAAGCGGATATCGTGCTTTTTCGGATCAATTCCCAGGCGCTCCAGACTTTCCAGATAAAGTTCCTGAATATTATCCGGCGAAGGCTTCATGATAACCTGAAACTGATGATGCTGATAGAGACGGTTCGGATTATCCCCGTAACGGCCATCAGCAGGTCTGCGGGAGGGTTCCACATAAGCCACATGCCAGGGCTCAGGCCCCAAAACGCGCAAAAAAGTGGAAGGGTTCATGGTGCCCGCGCCCTTTTCCACATCATAAGGCTGTGCTAAGATACAGCCCTGCTCTGACCAGAATTTCTGCAGAGCCAGGATGATTTCCTGAAATTTCATAGGTACAACTCCTTCTTTTCTGTTACGGCTGACCGTTCTCATACATAAAAAGTCCCGTCCCCGTAACGCACTCGTTACAGGGACGAGACTATAAATCCCGCGGTTCCACCCTGATTGGTTTCTATAAGAATATAGAAGCCCACCTCAAAGTCTTTATTTGTCTGCCGCTCCAAAGTGCCCTTCACGCAATGACCGGCTTACACCCTCCCGGCCTCGCTGTTCCTGCGCTAATCCTCTTCTTCATCGCTGAGGTCAATTTTAACAAAGTTAGGAAAAGCTGTCAATCCTTTGTCCGACCATGAAGGAAAATCCCCATGAAAAGCGAACATATCTAAGGTAAGGAAATGTATATCTAGGAGGCAAAATATCATGGGAAAACTAGACATCGCAAAAGGGCAGATACTTTATAAAAAAGGTGCCCCTGTTAATGATGTTGCCATCATCCTCAAGGGCAGCTTTACCCTGACCGATGAAACAGGCGTAAGGCTATCGGCAGGCAACGGCAGCATATTAGGAGCCTTTCACCCCAGTGGCAGCAATTACCGCTATAATTTTCAGGCCGCAGAAGACAGCACTCTCTTTGTTTACGATTACACCGACGAAGACGATTTAGAAAACGCCATCAAGGCCACCCCCACCATTGCTCCGGTAATGGTCTCTGCCAGCATTAACCTTCTGAACAATCTCGCGGATACCCTCTCCGAGCTCTATGAAGCAGGCGGCCAGCTCTGTCGTGGCACCCAGGCCAATTACAACGATTACAAGAATATCTGTGCCCGTCTCATGATTATGCCTCAACAGTTTGAAGGAATCAATGTACTGGTGCCGCCGGAAAAACCCGATATCCTGAACAGCTGGCAGGTTGACCTTTGCCGTGCCTGTCTGGATAAAAATGACCTCCTGCGCAAGGAATTTTACCCTGCAGATATTCGTTTCTGTGTAGGCACCATTATGCTGGCTGCGCAACTGGCTCAAAACATACAGCGAGAAATCGATAAGCTGCAAGCTTTTATTCAACAGCTAAAAGATGACACGGATGAATTCAATCGGGAATACCATTCCCAAAAGGCTAAATTCGATGATGCCCAACGACAGGAAGCCATGGAATCCGGCAGCGGCAATCTTCCCCAAATCAAGAATGCCCTGACCACCATCCTGGCCTTTGCCGAAATCGACCGCAGCCTTGGCGATGCCTTTGGCCGGGATATCCGCGCCTTTATGCAGGCTCCGGATAAGGCCGAAAAATCCACGGAAATGCGCCGTCTGCGAGGCGATATCACCAATAATTTCTACACCATTTACGAAGCCGCTTTCTTCAAGAGCCTGACCGCCGAAGATGTTCCCGCTGAGGTCAAGATGTTCCTGCTCTTTGGCTTTGTAGATGAAGAACTGGCCGGCGAAGACAATACTGCCGAGCTCTATAAATATACCATACTCTGGGAAGATGATCCCCAGGGACGGGTGCTTCCGGCCTGTCACTGGCTGAAAAAAATCTACAATGGCGAAGTACCTCCCTCAAAAGATGAATTTGACAACGATTGGCCTGACCATCTAAAAGAAGAAGTCCGCCAGGGCAATCTGACCCAGGAACAGGCCGATGCGATGCTGGAAGACAGGAAGGCCATGACCACCTTTGAGCTCCACAACATGATTACGGGCGCAAACAAGATGACTTATGGCAGTATCTTCTCCTTCATTCCCGCCTTCTACGCCCAATCCGTCAACCGCCCACTGGAAAATTGCCTGGTCACTACCCAGCGGGCCACGGAGGAACTCAATCATATCCGGGATTTGGATTTTGGCTGCTTCTATCGCCCCGCCTATGCCAGCTATCCCCAGTTAAAGATCAACCGCTTCGACTACCATGAGGAGATTCTACCCTACATCATCCTGATGCCCAACTATGGCAGCCGCGGAGTCATGTGGCAGGAAATCGAAGGCCGCAAACGCACCACCCCTGCCCATCTTGTAATCTCCATACTCCATTCAGAAGACCTGTTCAGTACCTTAATCCGAATGTGTGCCCAGTTCCGCTGGGAAATGTGCAAGCGTATTCAAGGCGTACACTACAGCGATATTACCGATCCTTCCCTGACATCCGAATACGTCAACTATCTGCAGTTCTACAAGAAAAACTCCAGCCTGTCTGCGGATATGAAGGAAAAGGTCAAATCCTCCCTCAAACGCAACAACAACAGTTACGGTAATGTATTCGCCTCAGAATATGAACTGTTCCTCAAATGCGAATCCGAAGGATTGCCCCGTCTCAATAAGGTTTCCCGGGAAATCCTCTTCAAGTATTGTACCTTCTCGCAAAAATACCGGGATAACCTCATGATCAATCCCCAGTATAAACCCTTAATTGAGCGCTGGCATATCGGCCGGGATGACCGGGCTCGTACCCTCGAACTCTTCTCCCGCAAGATTCTAACACAAACCAAGGAACTGCCAGAAGAAGTACAGCTGGAAGCAGAATATCTGAACCGGTAAACCAAAAAGGAACTATGCAGTATCCCTCCATATGGATATAAGGTGCACTGAGACAAAATGTAGAGGCCCCCATAAGTCAGATTTCTTAGTCTGACTTATGGGGGCCTTCGCATAATGGTCAACACACGTTTGGCAAATTGCAGTTTGTTGCTGTTATTGCGCTCTTTCTTTTGATGTTACAACTCAATTGGAGCGGAGGTGGTAATTGTATAGGTTGTTGCTTTTTGGGAGTGGGGGAGTGATTTTCTGTTCAGAGCGTCTGCCATTAGCAGGAACTTCCCGACAGACTGCAATTTCACCGCCTTTTTTCCTGGTTTAGAATCCAGCCGTCTTATTCTCCACCATACGGAAGAGTTCGGACTCCTCAGGGATTTGGGTATAGTTCAAGATTGCCTTGTGCAGGCCTTTTTCCTGAATAACTCCCTGCACTTCCTGGGCTTCTTTATCCCCCTGATAATCGAAATGAAAAGCTGCCCCAATTACTGTAGCCAAGGCTGACGGCTTCTGTCCCTGTGCCAGCAACTGGGTTGCAGGACTTACCAGCCGGTCTTTTGCCCCCAATTTCCGTTTAGGGCCACGAGCCACCCGGGTCACCTCATCACTCAAATGCGGGTTGCGGAAGCGGTTTTCCGTGGTCTTGACGTATTCCTCATGTTTCTGGGGATCAAAACCGAATTTCCTGACCAGAAGATTGCCCGTTTCCTGCCAGACTTTTCTGGCCATATCTACGATATTTTTATCCTGCATGGCACTGTAGATGTCCTTGATGCCCTTGCGGTAAGCCAGATACGCAATGGAGGCATGACCGGTATTCACCGTGAAGAGTTTGCGCTCGATATAGGCCTCCAGATTCTTCACCCAGGTAAGGCCCTCAATCTGCGGCGGTTCACCTTTGACCTGCGTAATATCCGCATCCCACTCAGCGTAGGGTTCCACCTGTACCAGCAAGGGGTCCTCGTTTTTCTGCAAAGGCACGATTCTGTCCACAGCAGCATCCGGGAAACCGATATACTGGGACACAGCCGCCTTTGCATCTTCCGATAGGTTTTCTTCTACAAAGCCTTTCAACACCGTGGAACCGCCCACCATATTTTCACAAGCAATGATGTTCAATGGCTGATGATTGCCCTTCACCCGTTCTGCCAAACCTGTTGCCAAATTAGGCGCAATGAATTTAAGGATGTTCGGGCCAATCGCTGTAGTGATGATATCCGCTTCACAAATTGCCCGGATAAGTTCTTCCGGGTGAGCCGCACTATTGATTGCCCGGACATGTTCCACGTGGATGATTTCCGGCTTATCCCCTACAATCTGAATATCATAAGCCTTGCGACTATTAATTAAATCCACCAGCCCAGCATTCACATCCACAAAGGTCACCTCATAGCCGGAACGCACCAAAAGTTCACCGATAAACCCTCTGCCGATATTGCCTGCTCCAAAATGTACTGCCTTTTTCATAATCATAACCTCCAGAATATGTCAAAAAAATAGTCCCTTTTCCCAGGATAGACTCCTGCCTGGGAAAGGGACATGTAATATCCAATTATCAATTTGCCTGTGCAAAGCGTTTATAAAGAACACTTGCATCCTTTGTATTATAAAGCTGTTTCAGCTCTGCCTCGCTACACTCATCCATGGTAGATGCAATGTTTGCCAGGATGGAGAGATGATCATTATCCTTGCCCGCAATGCCCACCAGGATATGCGCTGTATCATCCCCAAACTTGATGCCTTGAGGATACTGGAGAACCACAATACCAGACTGACGGATGGCATCCTTGACTGCCGCCTCCCCATGGGGAATGGCTATGCCCTTACCCACATAGGTGCTGATATCCGCTTCCCTCTTGAGCATCCCATCGATGTAATTTTCCTCCACGAAACCTGCTTTCACCAAAGCCCGGCCAGTTGCCGTTATGGCCTCCTCCTTGCTGACACTTTTTAGGCCCAACTGGATGTTACTGAGATCCAGCACATGTTTTTCCCGGGAGCCGGTCTGTCCATCAGCCATAACGCCGACCAGCTTATCTTCAGACAAACGGTCCATAATCTGCTCAAAAACATCATTCTGGGTAAAATTCCTGACGAGAATATGTTCGGCCTGTGGCGAATCCTCCCTTGCCCTCTGGGCCAGTTTTTCATGGGTGACCACAATCTGAGCATCCTTGGGAATATGGCCGATGGCAGCATTGGTTACCGATATTTCCCCATGTCCTGCTGCCCGCAGCTTCTTACGCAGGCTGGCAGCCCCCAGGGCACTAGATCCCATCCCTGCATCGCAGGCGTAAACGATACGCTGAAGTTCATAACCGCTGACACGGGCTTCGCTGGTAGCCAATTGTCCGCGCTGTTTGCGTTGCCGCATAGCTTCCCTGGCCTCAGTCAAGGATTCGCCGCTTTCTTCCCCCGCAGAAACCTTCACAAATACAGAGGCCACTGCACAGGATACCACGGTAGCCACAAGGAAATCCGCCATATTGGCAATAAAGGCCCCTTTGGGCGTCATGGCCAGAATGGCGATAATGGACCCCGGAGAGGACGGCGCAATAAGACCGCCACCCAGCAGCTGCAAAGTTGCCACCCCTGCCATACCGCCAGCAATCACCGCAATCAACAGAACCGGCTTCATCAGTACATAGGGGAAGTATATCTCATGGATACCGCCCAAAAGGTGGATGATCATCGCACCAGGAGTGGAATCCCTGGCCATCCCCTTCCCAAAGAACCAATAGGCCAGAAGTACACCAAGCCCCGGTCCCGGGTTAGCCTCCAACATGAAGAACATGGACTTTCCGAATTCTTCTGCCTGTTGAATTCCCAAGGGGGACAATACACCGTGATTGATGGCATTGTTGAGAAATAGAATCTTGGCCGGCTCGATGATGATGGAAGCCAGTGGCAAAAGGCCCACAGCCACAATTCCCTCTACGCCGGCCCGCAATACACCATTAGCCGCCAGCACCACAGGCCCTACAGCCACATATGCCAGTACCGCCAAAATACCGCCTAATATCCCTGCAGAAAAATTATTGACCAGCATCTCAAAGCCCGTGGGAATACTGTTTTCAATGGCCTGATCAAATTTCTTCATCAGATAACCAGCCAGCGGCCCCATAATCATCGCTCCTAAGAACATAGGGATATCCGCTCCGGCAATGACACCAGCCGTGGCAATCGTGCCCAGCACACCGCCCCGATGGCTGTATACCGCTGCACCGCCGCTATAACCTAACAACAGGGGAATGAGCCATTTGCTCATGGGACCGCCCACCTGGGCCAAGTATTCATTGGGCAGCCAGCCTGTAGGGATAAAGAGCGCCGTCAATAACCCCCAGGCGATAAAGGCGCCGATATTTGGTAAAACCATACCGGATAAGAACCGGCCAAATTTCTGCATAGCTTCCTGAAAGCCCGCACTCTGTGCAGAGCCTGTCGCTGTACTCATGGATTACCCCTCCATCAATTCTTTATACTTCTTGGCATGAAACTCCCGGAATATGCGAATCAACTCCTCATGGATAAGCCGCTTATCCCCTTCATGCAACACTTCGATAAAGCCCCACCGTTCCAAAAGAATGGCGGATATATAACCTATGGTTTCCAGTTCATATTGGGTGCATAACTTAGGAGCTACCATCACCGCCGCGGTGCGAATCTTTTCCGCAGGCTCGGCAGGATAGAAAAAGAACTCTCCCATATGTACAATTCCAAAATGAATGTTTTGAACGTGCGAGCTGCGACAATGCAAAAGAATCAGATGATTGCCGCTGACCGCCGTGCTGCCTTTATCCTCCCGGGCCAGTAAATCCCGGGCAATGCACTCGGCAATCCCTTTATCCGCACTGATCATTCCTCCCACCAGTTGGGAAATCTCCTGCACCGTCATGGACTGACGATCTTCTGCGAAAAAAAATCCTTCAAGCAAAGTTAAAATAGCCTGGTCATAGGCCTTCATGGCCTGCAATGCCGCCACAAAATTCGGCTTAGCCTTCTTCGTCGCGGTCTGCGCTCTAAACTGGGGTGCCTGGCTATCCAGCAGCTCATCTATCTTTTTCTGATCATCAGGCGTCAGCAAGGCGCTGACCACTACCACTGGCAGTGGTACATGGGCAATGGGGACCGTAGAAATGATGAAGTCCGCCTCATGTTCGCCAAAATAAGCAAGCGTAAGCTGCAGGGTAGACACCATATCATGGATGATCAGATTGTCGTACATCTGCCGCAGCCGACTGGCAAGTAACCTTGAAGTTCCCATCCCTGTAGGGCAGGCCACAATCACCCGGCGCTCCATTTTTTTAAGCGTCTGGTTGTCATTAAGCGCTGCGCCTAAGTGCATGGCAATATAAGCAATTTCTTCCTCTGGAAAGACGATATCCAGTTCCCCTTCAATCTCATGAACACTGGCTGCTGCCAGCTGCATGAGCTCCGGATAATTCCTGTTCATTTCCGTCAAAAGCGGATTGCGTATCGGCATCCCCATCTTCAACCTGCTGATGGATGGCCCCAAATGATTAACCAGCCCCGTCAACAGTGCGGAATTGCGATATAAATTCTGCCCACAATGCTTTTCCGCCGCCCGCATCAGACTTTTTGCCAGACGCACCAGATGAAAATTATCCAATGCTGCCGGCATACCCTGTGGTTGATAACGACTACGAGCCCCCAGAATATGCATGGCAATATAACCCGTTTCCGCATCGTTGATGGGGATGGCAAATTCTTGAGCAATAGCCTTCCCCAGGTCTGCGGCCAAACTGAACTCAGCCTTCCCCCTTAAGTTTTCCAACACTTCCGAAGCCAACTGAATGGACTCGTGACGGCGAATTCTCTGTACTGCCAGTGCCAAGTGCACCAGCAAGCCCACAAAAGCCTGATCAGACAAGCGCCCATCCAAAGATTTTTCCATCTGATGAATCAAACATTCCAAGTGCTGGATAATTTCTTTATCCACTAAATCCAGCAGATGTGCCGAAGCCTTACCTACCATCTGGTCATCATTGACTAAATTCGCCTGCACCAGCTGCAATAACTCCTGCTCATCCACATTTTCATAAATATATGCTACAATTGCCTGCCGGATATTCCGTTCATTGCCCTCAATATAGACCCCCAGTCCCGGTCTTCTGACAAGTTTCAGCCCATGTCCCTTAAACCAGCTTTCTAACTTGTCCAAATCCTTGCTGATGGTGCCATCGGTTACGCCCAGGAGCGATGCAAGGGCAAAGAGCTTTACCGGCTCATGATTGGGCAGCAATCGACTGACGATAATCGACCGCCGCTCCTCTGGCGAAAAATTTCGGTCATTCACCTGCCCTAAGAATTCTTTCAGTGAGGCCATAGCTTCAACGCCACCATCTATGACCAAGCCTGCTCCTTTTCTGCGGGACAGACCAAGTCCATAAGATTTCAACGCCTCCGCCACTGCCGGCAATTCCCGGGAAACCGTTTTCGTGCTGACACCCAGCTTATCTGCCAGGTCATGGGCACTATGAACGGTATGATTCCCTTCCGTTAATAGTTTCAGTATTGCCGTAGTTCGCTCACGCAGATTCATTTTCTTTGCCTCCTATGATCACTCAGAAGCGTATCGAAATCGACTTAAGTACTCTATCTTTCGATGGCTTTATTATACGTTTTATTCTTATTTTATACAAGTTAAAGACATTTAATCCTGTCCCATAACAAATCGGACAAAAATAAAGAATTGACCAATCCTATACAATCAGTCAATTCCCAACGCATTCTACTTTATTTCCTTACCTTCTTGGACATCTCCGAAGAAGATTGCGCTCCTCTCTTCCCATGAATATCTGCTATTTATTTTATCCTAATCCATATTGCGGAACAATACGCTTCTGCCTTTATTTGCCGCCTGCTGCCCGAATGATGCTTTGCGCAACATCCTTGATGGTCACCCGTTTCTGCATCGCATACTGCTGCATCCGGCGATAGGCCTCCTGTTCTCCTAATTTATGTGCCGCCATGATGATTCCCTTGGCTCGGTCAATAAGCTTGCGGGTTTCCAATGAATCCTTGAGTTTTTCCAGTTCATCCTCAAGCCCCTGCACTTCCTGCCAGCGGGAAAGGGCAATTTCCATAGCAGGAAAGAGTTGGCTTTCCTGCACCGGTTTGACCAAATACCCCAATACGCCAGAATCCTTGGCTTGCGCCACAATATCCGCCTGGCTGAACGCCGTCAGCAGAATAACTGGTGCCAGTTTGGCCTCGCTGATTTTCCTGGCTGCCTTGATTCCATCCATTTCCGGCATCTTGATATCCATCAGCACCAGGTCCGGACGATGCTGCCGGGTCAGTTCCACTGCCTTACGGCCAGTAATGGCTTCCCCCACCACTTCATGACCTGCATCTTCCAGCATTTCCCGGATATCCATACGGATAAGGGATTCATTATCGGCGATGACAATCCGCAAGCTTTTCGTATCCTTCTGCATCACTTATTCCTCCAAACCGGCTACAATCTGTTCCTGCCCCTCAGGCCTGGGCAATACAATATAAGCATGAGTTCCCCGTCCACTGGCATCGTTAACCAATTGAAAAGTGCCAGCCAAATCTCCCTCAATCAAGGTGCGAATAATGGAAAGCCCCAAAGAACGTTTTTTCCCCAATTGAAAATCCGCAGGCAGGCCACAGCCATCATCATAAAAATCCAGCTTCAATTCTTCCGTCATTTCCACCTTCAACCCTACCAGTCCCGCCTGTCGTCCAGCAAAAGCATGCTCCACCGCATTGATGATCAGCTCATTGAGTACCAAGGCCAGCGAGCTGGCATATTTTGGCGGCAAGCTCACCGATGCTCCGCTAAACTCCTGCTGCAGATCAAAATCCGCCGCCACCATGCTGGCCTTGATCTGGGAAAATATTTCCGCCATGATCTGACCGATATCCATACAATCCTGCCCCTGCCGGGACAGAAAATCATGAACGGCGGCAATGGATAACACCCGGTTGACACTTTCGGACAGTGCTGATTTCACCTCGAAAGATTCACTGCGTCGGGATTGCAGGCGCAACAAGCTGGCCACCGTCTGCAGATTATTCTTGACCCGATGATGAATCTCCTGAATCACCGCAGATTTAATGCGGATTTCCTGTTCCTTAGCACGAACTTCCGTTACATCGGAGATGATTACAATCCGCCTTAGCAGTGTGCCTCCTGCCTGCAAGTCAATCTGCCGTCGGATAAGAAGCAAGTCCCCGGCTGTAAGTTCCTTTTGCCAGGGCCGATTCCGTTCGAAGGACTCCCGCGTCACATGACGGGAAAGCTGCCGGTCAAACAGGTGACAGCCCTTGAGGCTGCCTACCCCCAGCACCCGGTAAATCCGTTGTGCCGCCGCATTGGCAAAGACGATACGACTGAACTGGTCGGTAATAATCAGCCCATCGCTGGCCGATAAAGGCGCAAAGGGCGCTAAATCCACATCCTTAGCAGCATAATGCAGCACATCCGTAGTGGTCTTAATCAGCTGGGAAAAATCATCCATATTCAAGTGATCCTTATCCACTTCTATGCTAACGGCGGCAATGACCTTATTGCCATCAGCAACGGGGAACACATACATATCAATAAAATGCCCATAATCCTGCTCCCGCTTGCCATGCACAAACTGCGCGGATTGAAAGACCTCCGCTACCAAAGGTTCTGCCAGAGCATCCACCAAATCTTCCCCATTTTCCGTTGTATCCTGCATATAAACCGTATGAGGCATGGCTTTAGCCGTTACGCGCAGTTTATCCTCTTCCTGAACATAGACCGCTGCATGTCCATGGGCGAGATCTGCTGCAAAGGGCAGAATTTGTTGCAAGCGATCCAGGATATTTAGTTGTTTGTTCGTTAAATTGTGATTGCGCATATTTCCACCTCATTCATCAAACCAAAAGTCTGCCGCCCTCAACGGGAGACTTTTAATCCCATAACACCAATAAAAAACAACCCCTAAATGTAACATGGCGGAACAGATAGGATCTGCATTGCGAAGCGACTAGCGCAACGTAAAAACCATATCTGTTCCGCCATTGGAACATAACGTATAAAATTATTTATCGGTGAGACTAAGTCCCGGCACCGCATTGAGATACAAATCGCTATACCCGCCAGCAAGTGCCTGATAATACCCGCGGCAGCCAATCATGGCTGCATTATCCGTACAAAGAATCTTGCTAGGATAGAGGAACCGAACACCACGTTTTTCTGACTCCTCCCGCAAACGGGCCTCCAAGCCGCTATTGGCGGCCACGCCGCCGGCCAGCACAAGCGTATCCCGTCCAGCCTCTTTGACTGCCTGGAAAGCTTTCCCCACCAGTACTTCAATTACCGAATGCTGGAAGGACGCAGCGATATCCGCCTTGTTCAGCTCATGGCCCTTCATCTTTTCGCTATTGATGTAGTTGAGCACTGCTGACTTCAAACCACTGAAACTGAACTCGTAATTGCCCTTTTCCGTCAGCGCCTGCGGAAAATCAATGGCCAGAGGATTGCCATCCTTGGCCAGCGCGTCAATCCGCGGCCCTCCGGGATAAGGCAGCCCCATTACCCGGGCAATCTTGTCAAAGGCTTCACCGGCAGCATCATCCCGGGTCTGTCCCATCATCCGGAAGCGGTTATAGCCCTGTACATCCACCAATGCCGTATGGCCGCCAGACACCACCAGTGCCATGAATGGCGGTTCTAAATCCGGTGCAGCCAGGAAATTAGCAAAGATATGTCCCTCCAGGTGATTGACCCCAATCAGCGGTTTCCCTAATGAAAAAGCCAGCGACTTAGCCGCTGATACGCCTACCAACAAAGCACCAACCAAACCTGGGCCATAGGTCACAGCCACCTGGTCAATATCCTTCAAATCCACCTTGGCTGTACGCAGGCACTCATCAATAACCGGCATGATATTCACAATATGCTTGCGGGAAGCGATTTCCGGCACCACCCCGCCAAATTTCTGATGAATGGGAATCTGGGTGGAGATGATGTTCGCAAGTATCTCCCGTCCGCCCCGTAAAACCGCCGCCGATGTCTCATCACAACTGGACTCTATCGCCAGCGTCAGCAGTTCTTCCTTTTTCTTCTCCATAAAAACTTCCGTCACCTTATCTAAATTCAAACGATCAAAGTTTCGTATTCCACATGATAATCGCATCTTCGCCATTATCCTGATAGTATTTGGGACGCCGTCCCGCCTCCTTGAAGCCATAGCCTTTATAAAGAGCCAACGCCGGTGCATTAGTGGGGCGCACCTCCAAGGTCATAGCCGTTACACCCTTTTCCTTGACCCTTTCAATGATTTCGCCAAACATCCGGGTACCAATACGCTTTCCCCGATATTCAGGCAAAATAGCCACATTGGTAATCTGCGCTTCTTCATAAGAAATCCAACAGCCCACATAACCGATTACCCGTTCGTCATCCAGTGCCAAAAGGTATAGCGTATTTTCATTCTGGGCTTCCTTCCAGAAGGACTCCCTGGACCAGGGAATGGCAAAGCAGGCTTTTTCCACCACTTCCACCGCATCGGCATCCTCGGGAGCCATCTCCCGAAACTCCAAATGATTTACATCGATACTATCTAAAGGAACAGCGTCCATTACATCTCCTCTTTCTCTTTGCTTACATCTCTTCCGTTGGCTTGGTGGCTTTTGCCTCTTCCGGGTGCCGCTTTTCCCAGAGCACTTCCGCCTCACTGCGACGAATGTATACCGGTTCCAAATCCATCACATTATCCTGTTCGCCTGCTGCCAGCTTCTGCTGACCCAGCAACGCCACGCCCGCAGCCCTTGGCATAACGATATGGGGCTGAGCCGCACAGACATTAGCAGGCAGCTCCAGTTTGCCCACGATTTTCTTCTGCACCGCATCCCCAAGTAAGATTACCGGTTCATCCAAGGCTGCACAGGCAGCTACAATATCCGTTATCTTAGCTACCTGGATTGGCTCGGCTACGGTCAAAATGCCCTGCTTCCAGTGATAACTCTCCACATAGGCATTCCCCTTCTGCGCATCCAATAAACACATAACCCGCACCCCTGGCGCAGGCAGCTGATAAGCCAGCGCCTGCAACGTAGAAACGCCTGCCAGGGGAATCTGCAGGGTATAACTCATGGCCTTGGCCACCGCTAAGCCGATGCGCAGTCCCGTAAAGGAACCAGGCCCGATACTTACGGCAACCCCTTCCAAATTCTCCTTGGCAACAGCCGCCATCTTCAACACCTGTTCAATATGCGGCAGCAAGGTTTCGGAATGGGTAAGCTTCCCCTGCATAGTCAGCTCAGCCAAAAGCCGATTATCGCTTACCACAGCCACACTGGAGACCTGCGTTGCTGTATCAATGGCCAGTATTGACAAATTTCTCCAACTCCTTTATAAACTCCTGATTCTTGGTCCCAATACTGGAAAAGTCAATCTGCCGCTCGTTGCTGCCTTCGCCCAACTTGCGAATTCGCACTTCTATATAATCCTCAGGCAATGACTCAGGAAACTTATCCGGCCACTCAATGACCACAATTCCCTCCGGCTCCTCCGTGTACTCATAAAAGCCGATATCATCCAGTTCCTCTTCTGTTTCCAGCCGGTAAAGATCAAAATGGTAAATGCGGCAAATGCCCTGATATACATTCATCAGATTGAACGTAGGGCTAGTCACATCTCCCTCGACGCCTAAAGTCCGGGCAAGGCTTTGCACAAATAAAGTCTTGCCGGCCCCCAGATCGCCCTCCAGGCAAAGCACGGTTCCTTCCCGAATCTTTTGACCCACCAGCTCGGCTAGGTGACCAGTTTCCTCGGGAGAACTTGTCATACAGGTAAACATATTTTCCTTTCTCCTATAAACAATTAAACATTATCTTTTTTATTGTAACACCATTGATTTCATTTTACCACCTAAACTTTATCGTAAACTGTTTTTCTCCTCCAGCTAAACAGATTCCCACCTGGCTCTCTGCCTTTATTCTCAGCTGCAACAATGCCTCATTGAGATGCCTATATTAAACAATAATTATTATCCGTTGATAATTATATTAATAAAATACGATTTTCGGCGTAAATCGCCATTATGGCTCGTATAGTCATTTTAATCTCGTCTAATCGTCTATTTTAATCATTTATATTTTATCCAGAGCCATTTATAATAAAGCCATGATGTTGAGCACATCATAAAGTTGTACTTGATTGATAGGTAAGATATATTTTAGGAGGAAAACGATTATGAAGAAATTTGTTTGCACGGTTTGCGGTTATGTACATGAAGGCGATGTAGCACCAGAAGTATGCCCCATCTGTAAAGCCCCTGCTTCCAAGTTCGTGGAACAAGGCGGTGAGATGAACTATGCGGATGAACATCATGTAGGCACGGCTAAAGATGTTGATCCCCGCATCATCGAAGGCCTTCGTCAGAACTTTACCGGCGAATGCTCGGAAGTGGGGATGTACTTAGCTATGAGCCGTCAGGCTGACCGCGAAGGTTATCCAGAGATTGCGGAAGCTTTCAAGCGTTATGCCTTCGAGGAAGCTGAGCACGCAGCCAAGTTCGCAGAGCTCTTAGGCGAAGTCCTCACCAACAGCACGAAGAAAAACCTTACCATGCGCGTAGATGCCGAACATGGCGCTTGCGCTGGCAAAAAAGAACTGGCTACTTTGGCAAAACAGCTCAATCTGGATGCTATCCATGATACCGTACACGAAATGTGCAAGGATGAAGCACGTCATGGCCGTGGCTTCAAAGGCTTGCTGGACAGATATTTCAACTGATAATTCAATATCCTGATAAGATGACCGGTCAGATTTTTGACCGGTCATCTTTTTTTATTAACCATTGTTTTCCTACATATACTTCCGCAGCTTTTCCAGAAGCTTATCAAAATCGATAGGCTTGCTGAGATAATCATTCATGCCGCAGGCCATGACCCGTGCCACATCATCGGTAAACACATCGGCTGTAACCGCAATGATGGGGATCGTAGCGCCTTCAGCGTGCTCGCTCCGGCGAATCGCCTGGGTTGCCCCATAGCCATCCAGTACCGGCATCTGCACATCCATCAGAATTGCCTTATATGTACCCGGAGCAGCAGCTGTAAAGCAATCCACCGCATCCTGACCATTCACTGCAGTATCAATGACAAATCCATGTTGTTCCAAAATCGTCTGCGCAATTTCCCGATTCATCTCGTTATCTTCCACCAAAAGCAGCCGCATGCCAGCGAAAGAAATTTCTGCAGTCGCCTGCTCTGCATCTACCTCTTCATCAAATTCCTTTACGCCCTGCAGGGGTAAGGATACATAAAAACTAGTACCCTGGCCTTGCTTACTGCGTACTTCAATAGACCCCTGCATCATCCGTACCAGATTCTGACTGATGGCCATGCCCAACCCGCTGCCGCCATATTGCTGCGCCACCTGGGCATTTTCCTGCTCAAAGGGCTGGAAGATCTTTTCCAGATACGCTTCGCTCATACCAATACCGGAGTCAGTAATCTCAAAGGTTGTAATGAAGACATTATTGGGGCGCATAATCTGTTTGACGGTAATGCTGATTCGTCCACCTTCCGGCGTAAACTTCACCGCATTGGAGACAATATTCATCAATACCTGTTTTATCCGCATGGAATCGCCCTGCATCATGTTATGGGAAACACCTTGAATATTGCATGTCCACTCTATTTTTTTCTGTTGCAGCTGACCGTTGAAAATGGTCTGGATTTCCGTCAGCAACTCCCGTAAGGAAAACTCTTCCACCGTTAACTGCAATTTTCCCTGCTCAATGGAAGACAAATCCAAGATATTATTGATGAGCCCCAGCAAATGGTGGGCAGCAATCTGACTCTTATCAATCACCTGATGCAGGGTTTCCTCGCTGGCATTTTCCTGACTGCCCAAGGTTAAATAACCGATAATGGCATTGAGCGGCGTACGAATCTCATGACTCATACTGGACAAAAAATTCCCTTTTGCCATACTGGCATGCTGAGCAGACTCCAAAGCATCCGTCAATGCTTCCCGCTGACGGATATCCTTGCGCCGTACATCATCGATATCCTGACGATAGAAATAACATCCTGTCAAGACCCCGTCCTGAAAATAGGGCTGGAACTGACAAGAAAAAAAGCGATATTTATTCTCTTCTGCCTGCTTGCGCACCTCACAGTAATAACTGCGTTTTTGCTCAAAAGACTTCGCAATCTCCTGCTGATACTGTCCCCCTGGGTGAAACTTCAGCTTTTCCTCTGGATGGAGGTAATGGGTATAACGCTCCAGATTAAAGGGCAGGGTTTCCACAAAAACATGCCCCTCCTGGTCAATATGATACTCTGTCGCACTTTGGTTACGAAAATCAACCTTCACCACCATCTCATTGAGCCGGCAGATATAGCTCATCACCGCCTCCACTTCCTGACGGCGCTTTTCATCCTGCCGGGCAGCCTTATTGCGTATTCCTGCAATCAAAACTAAACCGGCCAGCAGCACCAGTAAAACCGCCAGCAAAATGAATTGCAGCGGATAACTATAAACCATTTCCTTCAATGTCGTTTTATGCGGTTCCACCGTGGTATGGCGATAGATGATATCCTGGACTTCTTCCGAATCCACCAGGGGAATAGCTGCCGATATCAATTCAAAAAAACGATAGTCCAAAGAACCTCGAATTCCCAAACGCATGTCCAGAGACTGACTGGGCACAATCGTTAAGCGCAAAGTATTATGCTGATCGATATCCAAATACTTCTCCCCAATCAAGCCCAACATATAGACACGGGAACATTTGCCAGCCTTCAATTCTGCGACTGCTTCCTCTGGCGTATCATAATTCTGATCGATTGCATTTGCTGGTAATCTGCCGTCCATTTTTAGTTTTCGCTTCAAATTGGCGGTCATGCCAATACTGCCATCCATTTCTTCGCTTTTTAAGGACAACTGGACGATAGATGCCCGCAAAATATTCTGCGTCAGCTTATAATCCACCTTTTCGGCTTCATAAAAACTGGAACTCATCCCCAGCACAATATCGGTATGTTCATCCTGTAACAGCGCTTCATATTCTGCCTGATTAGCGGCAAATAGGATTTCGTATTGAAAGCCCACACGGTCCGCAATGAGTTTGAAAATATCCGGTAAAATCCCCTGGGCCTTTCCCTCTTTATCAAAATAGGCATAGGGATTTGCATTCGGCATGACCACCACCCGAAAGACCCGATTGGTTTTTTTCAAAGCTGCCCAGAAGGACTGGCTTTCCGGTGACAACGCCATCATTCTCCCCGAAACATCCTTGTAATACCGGCTGGACAGATCCACTATCCAGCCCGGTTCCAGATTGGATAGTTTATACTGCGCCCGATTGATTCTCTGGATAATATCCTGTTTATCCGGAGTGGTAATCGCATATAGCGGCATGGGATTGCATAGCTCCAGAATTTTCTCCTGCTGCAGTACACGCTTGCTGCTGGTGACGATGGCATCCACTTCACCATTTTGCAGCGCATCTACTTCCTGGACTACACTGTCATAAAACACCGGTATATAGCTAAAGCCGTTGTCCTTGGCCAACTGCGCAAACTCTACACTCCGCATATTCCCGGACAAAAGCCCTACCCGCATACCATTGTATGTAGCAGGATTACGCGGCTGGAAGCGATCGTTATCTGCCAGAGCAGTCAGCATCAATGAACTATACGCCATGGGCTGATTGGAATAAATGTACTTAGCCGCCCGCTCCTCTGTCTTCTGCACCGCGGTAATCAAATCAATCTGTCCGGAATCCAGCAAGGTAAAGGTATCATTCCACCCCATGTTATATCCCAGGTATACATACCGCCAGTCCGCATAACGGCTGATTAGATGCAGATAGTCGTATCCATAACCATAAAGCCGCCCCTGCCGATCCATCTCCTGGTAGCCCGGCATCTGATAATAACCTACCCGCACAATCTGCCGTTGCGGATACAGTTCCATATTTGCTGCCTGCAAAGGTGTCATCCATGATAGATAAACCGCCAAGACAAGCAACAGCCATGTTCCCCTTCTATATACACAGTCAACCATCCCTGACACCATCCTTAATGTCCAGATTCCTGATTTCCCCATAAAAAAACCGCTGACAAAATTTATTATTGATAAATTCTCTGTCAGCGGTTTCTTTTCCTGCCGTTTTTCTCGTTCGGCTATAAGATTCTTAAATGATTTTTGTAGTCCACTTTTCAATATTCCAGACCGAATCCACGAAATCTTCATAGAAGTCTGGTTCATGGGAAACCAACAGTACCGTTCCCTTATATTCTTTAATGGCCCGTTTCAATTCCTTCTTCGCTTCCACATCCAAATGATTGGTCGGCTCATCCAACACCAGCAGATTTACCGGTTTCTGCATGATTTTACAAAGCCGAACCTTGGCGGCTTCACCACCGGATAAAGCCAGCATCTTTGTGGTAATATGGTCATTGGCCAGACCACAGGAAGCCAGCGCTGCCCGGACCTCAAAATTGGTCATGCCGGGGTATTCCTGCCATACCTCTTCCAGGGCCGTATTCTGATTGCCAGCTGCACTCTCCTGCTCAAAATAGCCCACACTGACAAATTCACCCTGTTCAATCTTGCCGCTGATGGGCTTAATCATGCCCAAAAGGGTTTTCAATAAAGTGGACTTGCCTAAACCATTGGTTCCCCGGATGGCAATCTTCTTTCCCCGTTCTATCTGAATATCCACGGGACTGGTCAGGGCTGTATCATACCCCAGCACCAGCCGCTTGGCTTCAAGTACAAAACGGGAAGGCGTTCTATCCGACTGAAAATGGAAATGCGGTTTTGGTTTTTCCTGACGCTTGGTCAACACTTCCATCTTATCCAGCTTTTTTTGCCGGCTATTGGCCATTCCCCGGGTCGCCACCCTGGCTTTATTGCGCTGGATAAAGTCCTGCTCTTTCCTGATTTCTGCCTGCTGACGCTCATAAGCTGCCTCTTCCTGCCGGCGCTTCAAGGCTGCCATCTCCTCAAATTTTTCATAACTGCCCGTATACCGGTCAAGATGGAGATTATCCACATGATAGATCACATTGGTCACGGCATTGAGGAACGGTACATCATGGGATACGAGAATAAAGGCATTCTCGTAATTCACCAGATAATTCTTGAGCCAGTTGATATGCTCCACATCGAGATAATTTGTCGGCTCATCCAGAATCAAAATTTCCGGATTCTGCAACAGAAGCTTCGTCAGGAGCACTTTGGTGCGTTGACCGCCGGATAACTCATCCACCGCTTTGTCCAGACCGATGTCCCGCAAACCTAAACCACCCGCTACTTCTTCAATGCGGGCATCGATGGTATAATAACTGCCTGCTTCCAGCATATCCTGAATATCGCCCACTTCCCGCAGCAGTAAATCCATTTCCTCGGGACTGGCTTCCCCCATCTTATCATAGGCTGCCAGCATTTCCTGTTCCGCCTTTACCATATCGTCAAAAGCAGTGCGCAGCGTATCCCGGATGGTCATACCAGGCTTTAGGACAGCATGCTGGTCCAGATAACCGACCTTCACCCGTCTGGCCCATTCCACAGTTCCTGCATCGGGTGTCAGCTGACCCGTTATAATCGAAAGAAAGGTGGATTTCCCCTCACCATTGGCTCCCACCAGGGCAACATGCTCCCCCTTCAGCAGACGAAAACTCACATCCTCAAAAATCTCCCGACCACCATAACTATGGGATAAGTGAGAAACATTCAAAATACTCATTACCGGGTAATTCCTTTCATCATTTCACTAAAGCAAACCTAAGCTTGCTATCTCTGTCCCTTCTGATGCATTCAGGGACATTTTCCCTCTTTGTTACAAGAAAAGAGCTGTTCCAAAGAACAGCTCTTAATTAACAAAATGGTCGGAACGACGGGATTTGAACCCACGACCTCTTCCACCCCAAGGAAGCGCGCTACCAAACTGCGCTACGTCCCGAACAAGTAATATAATACTACATCACCACAGTGTTGTAAACCCCTTTTTTCATATTTTCATGTTTTTTTCGGAAAAAGGCCTTAAAACATCCAGTTTATCCCCAACCTGCCAGTAATTCCCCGCTGTCTTCCCAGCCAGCCAGTTGCCGACAAATCGAAGCTCATATGATCGTTCCCTTTTGGCTTGATAATCCACCCCAATTCCATCATATAGCTGTTCCCTCTAAGTCTGGGGGTATCGGTGCGCAGACCATCATAGACAGCATAAGCAGAACCATCGAACTCATGTTCCCAGGCCAGACCGAAATACAACTTATTCTTATCATCAGCCTCATAGGTATCCCTGATTCCCAAGCGCAGGCGCTCACTGTTCACACAGCTAGTATGATAGAGCTGCCCATTGCGGAGACTTATATCTTCCGCCCCTGTGCGCGTATAATAAAACTTTCCATAATAGGTGAACTTATGCCGCGGTTTCCAGTCCACTTCCCGTCCCAAACCAAAGTGTACCCCTGCATAGTAAGTGGAGGAATGGAACGCTTCATGGTTTCTCTTCCCGTTGTACACATAGTCATTCGTAGCGTAATCTACCTTAAGCCAGCCTCCCCGCAGACTGCCTTCATAATACCTGCCATTCTTAAAGGTATTTCGGAAGACGATTCCCATACCATAATAGCGGCTGCTGCCCTGCCCATGGGTACCTCCATCCAGATAGGCATCGTAGTGGCCATTACCGAACTCAAAAACCGGTGCAGTCAAGGTGCGGCGGCTAGGAGTTTCCTTTTTTTTGGACATGCCCAACACCATGCTGTACCCCTTCATGTCCACATAAGAACCCGTTATATGCCGCATGTTGCTATGACTGGCGGCAAAAAAAGGCGTATAAACCTGAGCTCCTGCTGCTTCAGCACTTTGAGCCGCATCCCCCGAAAGAAAATCTGCCCCTCTGTTGACCAAAGTCGGTACTTTAGTCTGGACGACACTTTTCGTAGAGGGATGCAGACGGTTGAGCCCCACCACCTTCAATACCACATGATGCGCATCGTCTTTCTGCACAGCCAGACGATACATCTTGCTGTTGATATCCCCAGTGGACAGACCTGAGTCAGCATGGGTCCCTTGATAAACCGTTCCTGCTCCATCCGTAACACCATGCTCATTCACCAATAAATTCACCGTTGCATTGAAGGGCAAACTGGCAGTTCTCGCCACGATACCATTAATTGTACTGGAACGGATATCGGTGTTTTTTTCCCCGGACACCGTCATCATCGTCTCCCCGGATTCCGTTCCCAGAGGCAAATAAAAGTTATAGGTATTAAAGCCCGCCAATTCTCCTACAGTCACGTTCTTCACATAGGCATTAAGAGTATTATTGGTTCCCATAAGGGGCGTGCGGCTGCGATCACTATCGTGAAATAAAGCTGCCCCATAGATTTTGGCGGTGACCAAATCCATGGGAGCATTGAGATTAAGCGTATTATCATGGAGCCTTGTTTCTGCCCCGGCAATGTCATCTTTGCTTTCTGACACTATGACAAAGTTCCCCAACTTTCCCCCATTGAGGTTTATGACATTGCCGCTGACTTCCCCTGATTCACTATGCCCCGCAATAATATTCATCGATAATCCCGTACCGGATGTATCTTTAATCTGCAGATGACTGTAATGGGAATTTTCCACCTTGCAGCTATCATCATAAATCTGCCAGTCACTGTTGCCATCACCCACATTGATGACATTATTCAGCACATCAACATTCTGACCATCGTGATAGCCACTGTAAACATCCACAAAACTATCGGCACCCTTTAGATTCACTATAGTAGGCTCTTTTGTGGCTGGAGAATACATTCCGCCAAAGAGATGAATATTCTGCTCTCCCATTCCCCGGACATGGAGCTGACGCCCCTCCTGATAACTGCCTTCCTTAATCACCATTATCCGATTGGGAACCACTATCTCATAACCAGTATCTGCTTGGACAATCCTCGGCCATATTACAACGCCAAAAGCCAACATGAGTGCCCCAGCTGCTTTATGCAGTTCTCTCCTTTTTCTGGTGCCCCTCATGTACCGTCACCGCCTTTTACATATTGATCACTACTGTAGAACCGATTTTGACGCTCTTTTGATTATTCGTAACCACATTCTCAAGTTTTACCTGAGCGCCGCCAGACACTTCCTTCATATTTTCCGGTTGCAGTTCCTGCTTAGTCTGCTCCTGTGTCATCAGCTTATCCTCCATAACCGCGCCCCCTAATTGAAACTTATAGGTCCCTGGGGATTTTCAATGGTTACCGTCGGACCAATTTTCACATTGCCCTTGTTTTTCTCAACCGTATTGTATTGGACAATTTTGATTGCATTCTTCCCATTTGCATTATTCTGCTGCACAGCCTTCTTATTTCCATTGGAACTCTGGTCTATTCCACCTGCGCCCCCGGCCACTGTATCCAGATGTAGTTCATTGAGCTCTTCCTTATTCATATTCCTGCCTCCTTTGACGCAATATCGCCCTCTTGAATGCGAGGACGATATCGCTCTTTGATACTTAAAAGGTAATATTATTTACACTGTTCGGACCATTGACGTTGGACTGATTATTGACTTTCATATTGTTTTTCAAATCCTGTTTAATGGTAACGCTGGGACTAACTGCCGCCCCTCCCTTATCTTCAGGTTTGCCGCCGTCTTCCTTCTTTTGGCCAGGAATGAACTTACTCACGGTATCCACTACCTTGGTTACCGTATCCACTACATTGGTCACGTTAACGCCGCCTGCTACCTGATCCATATCCTTTTCCATGATTTCCTGCTTAATATCCATATTCTTCATGATAATTTCTCCTTTCCATCCTGCATCAACATATCTTGATTCATTTTCCTCGATTAGAACGTAATATCATGTACTTGATTACTGGAATTGACATTGCTCTGATTATTGACTTTCATATTATTCTGCAGAGTCTGCGTGATTACAATCCCTGGTTGAACAGCGCCTGGAACTTTGGGTACTGTATCCGACGCCGCCGGGCTGGCAGGTGCTGGATTAGCAGGTGCCTGCTGTTGTTCCTGTTTGCCCGTTAGCTTATTGTATACCCACTTGACCCCACTGATAACCCCAGGAATCAAGGATAATGCTGCTCCAATCCCAAAACCTCCGGCTACATTTTCCATGGTTTCTTCATCCAGTTCCTGCTTGCTATCGGCCATCTGCATGATTTTTTCCAATGCTGCCTGCACGTCATGGGAAGTGGCTTCCACGCCCTGCTCCCTGACCATTGCCGTCAAAGCTTCCAGGTTATCCGCTTCTTTGATTTTTTCCGCTCCCAGCTTTCCCAATCCCTCAATTATATTTTTCGTCATTTCCTTCATCTTGATAATCCCCTTTCCGATTATGTCTTGTCCTGAATATAGGCTCTCTTACAACTGAATCCGCTATTCATCATGCATGCGTTTTCCCTTTGCCAGTGCCTGTCATCAGGCCTTTTGTTTTGCCTTTCTGCTTATACATACGGCTAAGATACCTTGCTATTACAAACGCAAACAAAAAACCTCCATAAGTCCGACTTTCCCATCAGACTTATGGAGGTTTTCTTATGGCTCGCCTAAAATCTTCCGCAAAGCCCCCATGGCGCGGAAGAGAATAACGCCTACATTGGCCGATGAGATTTCCAAGGTTTCCGCAATCTCCTTATTGCTCATCTCGCCCCAAAACTTCAATTCGATAATGCGCTGTTCCCGTTCACTTAATTTTCCCAAAGCTGACAATAGCTCACTTTTTCCTTCCTTCGCCAGCAGCTGCCCTTCCGGCCGCTCCCGTTCATTCACAGAAGGAGAAAATACATCATCCCACTCCACATTCTGCCGGTGACTCTGCCAGCGATAATAATCCGTAAGAGTGCGCATGGCAATCCGGCTTAACCAGGTGGCAAAGGATGCCCTGCTACTGTCAAAATCGGCTAAATGCGTAACCATTTTCTCAAAGACATCGCAGACAATATCATCAGCAGTAGCAGCATTCTTCACCCGAGCATAGATCAGATTATACATCTTGGGAAAGAAATGCTCGTAGAGCTCATCAAAGGCCAAGTCCTCATTCACCGCCCGCTGAGCAATCGCGTTCCAATCTTTATCTTCCATAATTCTCTCCTATGCGACCTGACGCTTCACCAATTGGGCAAAAATCCCGTCTTTCGCCAATAATTCTTCATAAGTTCCACTTTCCACCAGACTGCCCTTATCCATAACCAATATCCGATCGCAATCCCTGATTGTGGACAACCGATGAGCAATCACCAAACGGGTAGTATTGAGTTTATTGAGACTTTCCGTCACAATAGCCTGGGTACGATTGTCCAAGGCACTGGTGGCCTCATCAAAGATGAGAATTGCAGGTTTAGCGGCCAGAGCCCTGGCAATCATAATTCGCTGGCGCTGACCGCCGGAAATGTTATTGGAACCTTCACTGATGACAGTCTGCATGCCCATGGGCATTTCTCGGATATCGTCCGCTATACCTGCGGCTTCAGCTGCCTCCCAGGCATCATCCTGAGTCAGGGAAGACTGTCCCACAATATTCGTAAAGATATCTCCGGTCATCAGCTGTCCATTTTGCAGCACGACTCCCATCTGGGAACGCACGGAGGGTGGCGAAAGCTCCGCCAGCGACTGGCCATCATAGTAGACTGCACCGCTCTTGGGCTGTTCAAATCCCAGCAGCAGGCGGACCAAGGTGGATTTTCCGCAACCGGAATGCCCTACTATGGCCACATTTTCTCCGGCTGCCACCTGAAAACTTACATCCTGAAGCACATCTTTTTTCCCTTCCCCATAGGCAAAGGTCAGATGACTGACCTCAATGGCCCCCGACAAGGGATCTGCCTCCAGTTTGTCCTCGGTGTTTTCCGGCACTTCCTCCAGAATCGGCCGCAGGTTTTCGATATGGGGCTGGATGGTAAAGAAAGTTCCCACCAGCGGAATCAACGCATTCAACGTGGCATTGAAGGAACTAAAGGCCGCTTCAAAGGCTATAAACTGAGCATACCCAATTCCCTCTTTAATGACCTTTCCGCCATGACCATCCTCCACCATGTCCTGCATGCCATAAACCACTACATAATAAAGAATCATGGACAGGATAAAGGGCTGAGCAGCGCCGATGATGGTATTGTAATTCCCCTGCCAACGCAGAGCCAGGTTCCATTTCCAGGTTTCACCGAATACCTTACTCCAAAGATGGTAGGCCTGTTCTTCTGCTCCATGAACCCGGAATTTAGCCAAGCCGGAAAAAATCTGCTGCACCAATCCCGCTTCCTCATTGCTGGCAGCAATCAGCTTGCGCTGGAATCCCAGCACCCGCCGATAGATAAAGGCCGTAATCATGCACCAGACGACCCATACTGCCATGGCAGCCGCCGTAAGCTTCAGACTGTACCAGCACATGAGGAACAGACTCCAAAAGGAAAACACCGTATTAAAGACAGTGGCTACAAACTCACCGCTGACCACACTCTTGACTGCATCAATGCCCTGCATGCGACTGGCCAATTCACCGGTGGTAAAGCGATGGAAAAATTTTTGGGGCAAGGACAGCAGTCTCCCCCAAAGAGCTGCCTCCACAGCCATATCCAACCGGGTACTAATGCGCATCACGGCTACGGTTCGAATCATGGATAAAGCCGCCATGGTAAAGCTGGTGACCATGATGACCTGGGTTACGGTCACCAGTCCTTCCCTGTCCATGATAGGCAGGATATCCTGAAAGATGGTTTCGGTAATGACTGGTGATACCAGCGGGATTAAGCCAGCAAAGAAACTCACCAGCAAAACGGTCCGATAATCCACCTTCCAGCATTGATGGAACATAAAACGTATTAAATCGATAATCTTTAACTTGCGCCGAGGAAACCCCGCATAACAGACAAAGGCATCCTTATCCATCTTTTCTGCCACATCGGCGTTCAAAGGCAGCCCACCTGGATTCTTTCGCGTAATCAGCTTATAGCGGCCAGGAGATTCCGGGATAACCGCAGCGATTTCCTTATGCTCACCATAGTAGCCGATCATAACGCCGCTATCCTTGGTAAACCAGTTCTGCCCTTCCAATTTCACCAGCCGCAGCTGGATATTCGCCTTTTGAGCCAACCGCCGCAACAAAGTCAGCGCATCCAGTTTTTTAGCAATTTCCGCCGAAAGATTGAGCTCTGTATCCGGCATAGCCAGGGCTTTCATGACCAGCTTCAGGATAAAGACGGTCTCATCGACAATTTTTCCGCCCTGTTCGCCGCTGCTTTCTTCAAAGAGAATTTCTTCCTCGCCCAAAAGCCTGCCGATGGCATCATCAATCAGCCATCGCTTTTGCCTGGCAATGATTTTTTGCCGGCGGGCCAGCCGCTTATCCGCAGACAAGAACCGCATCCCCTGCAGCATGGCAAAAATCCGCTGATGCTGACTAAACGACAGCAGCAAACTCTGATTACTGCTCATGCTATCCCGAAATAATCCCGCTTTCCCCCATTGAGATAACATATCATCCCCCAGGCTGGCGAGGCGCTTGAGCCAGGAAATGCTGGCCAAATCCTTAAACCATGTCTGCATAAGAGGCTGCAATACTGCTGGCGTTTCTGCAGCCAAAGACCGTTCCTCCAGGACGCTATCCTTCACCGCATAGATTTGAATGATCACTTCCTCAAACTCATCCAATGCAGGAAAAATTGCCTTGCCCGCATCCAAAGTCAGTAAATACGCCTGCCGAAAATCCTGACTTTCCTGGGTAATGGCATAAACCTCCACCTGACCAGAAGTCAGCATAAGAAAAGAATTTTCATCTGTCAGCTGCCAGCGCATACCTGCCTGTAATTCCATACCATCACAACTCACAATCTATCATCCATAATCATTTGGCGCTATGTTCTTCAATCAGCCGCCGATAGGGACCGTCATGCATCATCATTTCACGATGACGTCCCCGTTCTACAATCTGTCCCCGTTCCAGCACGATGATTTCATCGGCATCCCGAATCGTGGACAGCCGATGCGCAATAATCACACAAGCACATCCCCGATGACGAATATTATTGAGCACCTTTTCCTCCGTAAGCGGATCTAAAGCGCTGGTGGCTTCATCCAACACCAAAATCGAAGGATTTACCACCAAAGCCCGGGCAATCTCCAGCCGCTGCCGCTGACCGCCGCTGAAATTCAAACCACCTTCGGAAACCTTGGCCTCATAGCCCCCTTCCAGCTGCAGGATATCCTCATGTATACAGGCATCCTTGGCTGCCCGCACGATATCGCTCTGCCGCAGGGAATTATCAAAGAGGGCGATATTTTCTCCCACGGTCCCTGTTATCTGAAATACATCCTGGTCCACAGCCGACAGGGATGTCGTAATCACACTGCGGGGTATCTGCCGCCGGGGCGTGCCGTCCATAAGCACCTGTCCACTCCATTCCTCATATAGGCCGGTAATGACCTTGGCCACAGTGGATTTACCACTGCCCGAAGCCCCCACGATAGCCACCCAGCGCCCCGGCTTTAGATGCAGGTTGAAATCCGTGAGCAAGGGCGGTTCCAAAGGGCTGTAACCAAAGCAGATATCCTTCAGTTCCAATTCTCCCGACAGGCGCTGCTTGGTAAAACCCGACGGCGTTTTTTGCGGATAATTCAAATCATCCACATCATAACGACGCACATCGTTGAGTCTCTGCATCTGCATTTCCGTAGATTGCAAACTGGTATAGAGCCCCGTAAGATTACCTACCGGTGCCTGAAAACTGCCCATAAGATGCTGAAACGCAACAAACATACCAGCGGTCATGGCACCATCCATAATCGAGAAGCCGCCAAAGGTCATAATCAGGGCGCCATTGAGCCCGGACAGCAGCGTGGGCAGCATGGTCACCGAAAGCATCCATAGTTGGGTTTCCTGCATCCCATTCAGGACCTTAGAGCGATATCCGGCCCATTTCATGAAGAAGTCCCCTTCATTGCCATTGGCCTTGATGCTGTCAATCATGGTGAGACCATTAATGGATGCGCCGTAGGCTTTTCCTGCATCCTGCTGGATCCGCATGGCCAAATCCGTCAGATGACGCCGGGTCAACAGGAGCACCGCAAGGTTGATAATCATAAAGACAATGCCGATAAAGGTCAGCAGCACGTTATACTGCAAAAGCAGCAACAAAAAGAACAGGGCCACAAAGGCATCCAGTACCGCCGTAGCAGCACTGCCCGAAAGCACCCCGGCCACAGATTCATTCATGGAAATACGTCCAGCCACCTCAGCCGCGTAACGCTGATGAAAGAATTGCATCGGTAAACGCAACAGATGCCAGAAGAAACTAGATGAATCGGCCAAAGTCAGCTTTCGCTGCCAGCGGGTCAAAAGCCAGGACCGCAGCCAGGTCATGGCCGCCGATACGATAAAGGATATGGTCATGGCCAGACACATATTCCCCATCCAGTCCCGATGCTTGCCCGTGAGGATTTCGTCCATGAAAACCTGACTGAATACCGGGGCTGCCAGCCCTGGCACAATCATGCACACCCCCAGCAGGATAAGGAAGGACATGCCCCACTTATCCTCTAACAGTTTCTTGCGTACATCCTTGAACACATTATAGCGGTGTCCTGCAGGCTTAAAGCCTGTACTTGGCCGGATGGTCAGCGCAATTCCCGTATAAGAGGTAATAAATTCCGACCAGGGCACAGTGCGCCGGCCCATGGCCGGGTCGTTCAAATATACCGTATCGCCGATAATGCCCTCCAACACCAGGAAGTGATTGAATTCCCAGTGGATAATCAGCGGATAATCCTTTTCCTCCCGCAGGCTTTCGGCCTCCCAGCGATAACCATGTACTTCACAGCCGCGGGCCTTGGCAGCCCGCATCACGTTACTGGCTTTACTGCCATCACGATTGACACCGCACTCCGAACGGAGTTTTTCCAAGGGAATCCATAGGCCATAGTGAGCCAGCACCATGGCCAAAGCTGCCGCCCCGCATTCCGTAGCCTCCATCTGCAGTATCGTGGGCACCTTTACCCTTGCCCCCGGCCGGTTGAATAACTTCTGTAAAAAATCCATCGCCATATGACTCACCTATTCCGCAGCCACTGGCTGATCTTATAAAACACTTTTTCTATTGGCGGCCGGCGCTCAATGACGATGGAGCCCGTGCAGGAACTGCCTGGTGTGATGGGCTTATGCTCCCCCACAAAAGAAGTCCAAAGGTAGCCAGAAGGATTGCTTTCATCCTTTACCAGCGCAAATCTTACCTCCCGCACTGCTCCCTGCCCGCTGGCTACCAGCCATTGCGCCAGCTCCGGATTGCTTACCTGTTGCTCAACGGACTTCAGGGTTACAGGATAATTGGATACCGAACGCACCACACCAATCAGGCTGCCTGATTCCTGAACATCTACGCCATTGGGTACCAATTGGATGGTCTGTCCCGGCTCAATGCGCTTTCCCTTGTCCACTGGAACGTACATAACGCCAGTCAAATCGCTGCGTTTTTGGGGCAGGCGAACGGTACAAAGAGGACTGCCACTGCCAATCACACTGCCCTTGCGTACCATAATCTCCTCTACAATGCCATCGTAATCGCTGATTACATCCTGAGCAGCCACCTGCTGATGAAGCTTGGCTTTATACTGATATACCCGGCTGGCGGTATCCCGCATATTAGCGGCCAGCTGTGGGCCGTACTGGGCCATATTGGTATCGGCGGACTGCTCTGCCTGCTCCAAACGGGCAATCAATTCCCCCCGCTTGACCTCATCACCGGGACGTACATAGATATGGGAAACCTTCCCACCTGCCACATGGGTGACCGTCGCTACACCACCTGAATCCAGAATCATCCCCATGCCATCGGCCCGCACTGTGAAGGAGCCGAATATTGACCACAGGATCACCGATATCATCAAGAGCCCGATTGCCAATAAAGACATCCACCCGATAGGAGTGGTAATGGGCAAAAGCATATCCAATCTGTCCGGAGAACGCAGTTTATCCAAAGCCGCCCGGCTGAAAATCTTACTTCCATCTGCCATGGTCAATTATCCTCCAGTACAATTTCTACAGGTGTTCCCTCGGCCATTCCATCTGTATCTGCCGTAATCACCACATCCCCAGCCTGCAGTCCGGAAAGGATTTCCATGTATTCACCATCATTTATTCCGGTCTTTACCTTGCGCGTAGCCAGACAGCCATTCTCATCTACCACAGATACCTGGTCCCGATTTTCATCGGTAAAGGCCGCAAAAGGCACCGCCAGGCAATGATATGCTATGGGCGAGCGCAGGCAAACCTTGCTATAAGCACCAGGCTCCAACAGACCGACTTGATTATCGACTTCCCAGGTCAACTGCCGCATAGCCGCCGGCTCATTCAAATTCGGTGTAATCTTGACCAACCGGGCTTTAAAGACCTGTCCCTCACCGAGATTTCCCGGCGAGAACCGGGCGCCATAGGATTTCTCCATACTTTCGCCGCTGGCGAGGGTTAATTCCAATTCATCCCCTTCCTGAACATAACGTGCGTATTCATCCTTAGCAGGCACAACGAAACGCAAATGGGAAAAATCCCCCACCAGCGCCACAGCAGTTCCTGCTGTCACATAGGCCCCCTGGGCGAGATAAAGGGTCAGCACTTCCCCATCGATGGGAGATGTGACCACCTGCCGGGACTGACGCACCTGTAACTGTTCCTTCTGGGTTTCATAATTGGCCAGACGGGCCTGAGCCGCCTTATAAGCAGCAGCCGCTTCATCGTACTTTTCCAGGGATATGGCCCTGGAGCTCACCAGCTGACTGTAGCGATTGTAGGAATTACGAGCCTTCACCAGCTGGGCTTCCGCTTCCAAAATATCGCTATCCGCTTGCTTGAGCTTGAGTGAAATATCCTCATCCATCAACTGAACGATGGGCATTCCCGCCGTTACACGGCTGTTTTTTTCCACAAAGGCCTGTGCCACCCGGCCGTTTTCCAAGGCAATCACATCGGTCATCTGTTCAGCATACAGATTGATTAAATCCAGTTCAATCATTGCCTGGACATCCCGTTCCCCCACGACCTGCCCCGACAAGGGCAGTTTATGATTTTCCATCCGCTGCGTTATCTCATTTTCTCCTCGCTGATTCAGATACACCCCATAACCTAAAAGCCCAACAATCAATGTAATGATGATACCCATACCAAGATAAAAATAAATTTTCATAAAAAAATCCCCAAACTTCTCCCCATATGTATAAATTTTGTAATATCCTACCTGTCCAATCGTATGTTATGGTAAAATAAACATACGACTAAAAGATAGGAGTGACATGACATGACCATCGAAAAACAACTGCAGGATACGGATTTCTCCCGCTTCAGCAAGGTAAAAGATAATCTCAAGGAACATCTCTTCGAAATCCGTTCCCAGAAACAGGAACTCACCTGGGACGAATTGGACAACCTCGCCGCTGCCGGCGGTCCCATCCCCCACAAGCCACTAAACCAGTAAAAAAGCAACTATACTCTTATAATTCCATAACAAACACAAAAAAACCTGCAAAAAAGTTGACAAGTCAGATTGACTTGTCAACTTTTTTGCATTTATTCTCAATGTTCCATGGTTTGCACATAATATTGAGCCAATTGCTGCATCTGGTCAATGGTCTTAGCACGTCCCTCGGTCCCATTATTAATTAAGACCAGAATACAGTCCTCGCATTTTCCGAAAATAATCCCGCCATCGGCATAAACGCCGGTAACTTCACCAGTCTTATGGGCAATTTCATGCCCAGGCAAAGCTGCAGGAAAGCATTCCTGATCATGCTGTTTTTTTAGAATATCCAGCATGAACCCATCCTCGTCCTCACCAACAAGCTGATGATAATAGAGCCTGGACAATAACCGACCAATATCCCGCACAGAGGAAAGGTTTTTCCTGCCCCGATTGCTGAGCATCATCTTATGCCCCACCACAGTATCCTTATACCCCTGCTGAGACAGATAAGCGTTGATGTCCTTCAGCCCCAGCCGGTCAATCAGCATATTGGTAGTGGTATTATCGCTGTCGACAATCATCGCGGTAATCAGTTCCCGGATGGTACGTTTCTCCCCCACATCATACCAAGTAGTCCGCCCCGCACCACCTACCACATTCTTTTGCTGGATGGTCAGCTTTTCATCCAAAGACAATTTACCATCATGAACATCCTGCATGGCCTTAGCCATGATAAAGAGCTTGACCATACTGGCAGGTGACATGGCCTTTCCATTGTAGATAAAGGGCTCAATTTCCCGATTGGGACGCAAGAAATACACCGACATCTGATTCTTGCTGTCGCCAATGATCTTAGCCGTATGGGCATAGAGCTGCCCCTCATCCGCCGCCCGCGGACTCAACGGACCGGAACCTGTATGGTAATCCCTGTTTTCTGCCGCTTGAGCCGCTGATGTCTTATCATCGTGGTGAAGCCAAAGCGCCGCTGACAACAGCCCCCCAACTTCTAGAACCCCAAGGACACAAAAAAAAGTAATTATCCGTTTAATCGTCAAAGACTGCATAACCGTCCTTTTCCTAACTCTGTTCCGAATAAGACCATTACCACGGCTGCGGCGTAATTGGGGTCACCACGCCAAAACGATACCCCTTGGCCCTGAGGTTATCGATAATCCCCGGCAACGCCCGTACAGTTTCTTCCTTGCCGCCATTGCAATGCATGAGGACAAGGGCCATATTGTCCTTAAGATGTCCTGCTGCCCGCCTGTCGATATAGGCAATCTGCTTTTCAGCGGATGGTCGTTCAGCCGTTGCATCCTCCGTGAGCACATTCCAGTCATGTTCCACATAGCCCAAAAGATTCAGATGCTCATAATAATCAGCCGTGAACATTCCCACTGTTCCTCCCGGAGCACGGATGATAAAGGGACGCATCCCGATTACCTTGAAAATTGCCTCTTCTGTCTGTTCCATCTCCTCTACAAAGCTTTCCTTATTTTGATAGAGTCGATGATAATCGTGGTCATAACTGTGATTTCCAATGGCATGTCCTTCAGCAAAAATCCGCTTTAATACTTCTGGATTTTTCTCCACCATGCTCCCCAGCACATAGAAGGTTCCATGAACGCCCTTGGCCTTGAGCACATCTAAAATAGCCGGGGTATTGACATCATCCGGGCCATCATCAAACGTCAGATAAGCCACCTTCTCAGCCGTGTAATGGGTTAACGCCGGCAACATAGTCGGCAGTCCTTTTTCCAACCGCTGTTTCAAGGTGTACCGATCATAGACGGGCTGATCCAAATGGATATTCTCATCGGTGAGATTGCTATAATCGCCTTTAGCCAAGGTATAGGCTGAAGATTCCACCCCTGGCTCCGGTTCCTGCTCTGCCGGCTCCGTAGCCCGTACTCTGGCCTGCCAGGCAGCTCCCACAACACCACCCAGCAAAATCAAAAATACTAGGATGCCGACAACCCTGGCCAGCTTATTTCGATCCACCTGCATTGCGCCTCCCATTGCTGCTTCCAATCACTCAACGCTTCTATTATACTACACCTTCAATCCAAAATGAATTCAGTAAAGGCTAAATTTCCATATTTGAACCCCTTTTCCGTCAAGCGACAACCTTCGTCATCCACCTGCAACAATCCCTTTTGGGCCAACTCCGCCATAACCTTCCCATAAACCGCATCCAGATTCCGTTGAAATTTCTGGGCAAAGACCCGTCGGGAAAGACCGGTTGTCGTACGCAGCGCCAGAAAGGCAAACTCCTCCATCGCATGTTCCAATGTAGGTTCTTCCTCCAAAGACCATACTTCCCCATTTTCCTCTATGCCAGCGATGTAATCACCAATAGATGCCACAGCAGCATAGCGCTTCCCCGCCAAATAAGAATGGGCCGCCGCCCCCAGCCCCAGATAAGGCACATCCTGCCAATAACTTTGATTATGCCTGCTCGCCCATCCCCTTCGGGCAAAATTCGACACCTCATAACGCTCATAGCCAAGCTGGGGCAACTTTGTGGTCATATAGTCATACATGGCCTCTGACTCTTCTTCTGTGGGAAGAACCAACCGTCCCTGCTCAGAAAGCTTGCCAAAAACCGTCCCGGCTTCCACCTGTAAACCGTAAATGGAAATATGGGGAACAGCCAACGCCTGAACCTGCACCACGCTGGCTTGCAGGTCAGACAGACGTTGTCCTGGCAGACCATACATTAAATCCACACTGATATTGCTAAAGCCCGCCTTTTGCGCGCCCTCCACTGCCACAATCGCCTCATCCTTGCTATGAATGCGGCCGATCCTTTGAAGCAGTTCATCTTGAAAACTTTGGACGCCAAAACTCAAGCGATTGACGCCCCCTCCCCGCAGGACTTGGAAAAAATCTGCGTCCACCGTTCCCGGATTGCACTCTACAGTAAATTCGTCAAATCCTTCACCAAAGATTTCCCCCACCACCGTCAATAACCTTGCCATCAGTGGCCTTGGCAGGGCAGTCGGGGTACCACCACCCATATATATGGTTGCCGGCCGCCCCCATCTTTGCCGATAAGAAAGGCCCTGTATCCTCACTTGCTGACACAGGGCCTCCACATAGGCTTCCATAAGATTTTCCTGTCCTGCATAGGAAGGAAAATCACAATAGAAACATTTCTGACGGCAAAAGGGAATGTGAATATAAACACCCCATTGCATAATCATACATCCTTATCTTAATCAATCTTCAAGATGGCCATAAAGGCTTCCTGGGGCACCTCAACACTCCCCACTGCCTTCATGCGCTTCTTGCCTTCTTTCTGTTTTTCCAGCAGTTTGCGCTTACGTGAAATATCACCGCCATAACACTTGGCCAAAACATCCTTACGCCGGGCCCGGACATTTTCTCGAGCGATGACCTTAGAGCCAATTGCCGCCTGAATGGGAATCTCAAACATCTGCTGGGGAATGATTTCCTTGAGTTTAGAAGCCAGCTGACGTCCCCGGCCCTGGGCCCTGTCCTTGTGCACAATAGTAGACAGAGCATCCACAGGATCGCCGTTTAGGAGGATATCCACCTTCACCAGCTGGGATGGCTGATAATCCGCCAGCTCATAATCCAGTGAAGCATATCCCTTCGTTGCAGATTTCAACCGGTCAAAATAATCAAAGATAATCTCATTGAGGGGAATATGATAGGTAATCATTACCCGATTGGTATCCAGATAATCCATATTCTTGAACACGCCCCGCTTGTCCTGAGAAATCTCCATAACCGCCCCCACAAAGTCATTGGGCACAATCACCGTAGCCTTCACGAAGGGTTCCTCAATATGCTCAATCTCCGTCTGAGGAGGCAATTCCGCCGGATTGCTGACATTCAGCAAGGTGCCATCCGTCTTGAATACATGATAGATAACCGATGGCGCCGTGGTTATCAGTTTCAGATGATACTCCCGTTCCAGCCGTTCCTGAATGACATCCATATGCAAAAGCCCTAAGAAGCCACAGCGGAAGCCAAAGCCCAGTGCCACGGAAGTCTCCGGTTCAAAAACCAAGGCTGCATCGTTAATCTGCATCTTTTCCAGTGCGTCTTTGAGGTTGTCATAATCCGCACTTTCCACCGGATAAAGGCCACAGTATACCATGGGAGTTACCCCACGATATCCAGGCAGCGGCTCGGAGGCAGGATTGTCCGCAAAGGTAATGGTATCGCCTACCCGCACATCGCGGACATCTTTAAGGGAACCAGCCACAAAGCCAACTTCTCCCAGATTCAGCTCGCCCACATCCACAGGCTGCGGCTTGAAGCAACCCACATCCGTGACCTCAAAGGTCTTCCCCGTGGCCATCATCTTAAGGCGCATGCCCTTCTTGATTTTTCCCTGCTTCACCCGTACATGGGCAATAACCCCCTTATAGGAGTCAAAAAAGGAATCAAAAATCAACGCCTGCAAAGGCGCATTTTCATCGCCTTCCGGTGCCGGAATCCGCTCCACAATGGCATCAAGGATTTCCTCAATGCCAATGCCGGTCTTAGCCGAAGCCAACACTGCATCTGTAGCATCAAGGCCAATGGTATTTTCGATTTCTTCCTTCACCCGATCCGGGTCAGCGCTGGGCAAATCAATCTTATTGATTACTGGCACGATTTCCAAATCGTTTTCCAGCGCCATATAGACATTAGCCAGGGTCTGGGCCTCAACCCCCTGGGCTGCGTCCACCACCAGTAATGCTCCTTCACAGGCTGCCAGACTACGGGAAACCTCATAGGTGAAATCCACATGGCCCGGAGTATCAATCAGATTTAACTGATACATCTCCCCATCCTTGCCCTTGTAGTCCAAACGCACAGTCTGCGCCTTGATGGTAATGCCCCGCTCCCGTTCCAAATCCATATTGTCCAGAACCTGCGCTTCCATTTCCCGCTGGGTCAACGTACCTGTATATTCAATCAGTCGGTCCGCAATGGTCGATTTGCCGTGGTCAATATGGGCGATAATCGAGAAATTGCGAATATGCTTATTCTGCATCGTCATTTTCCTTTCCCTGTTCTATCCATATAAATGACATTATACTCCATTTTCCCCCTCCCCTGCAATAATATAACCGCATGAACGGAAAAAAACTATTGCATTTTGAAAACGGGCGTGCTAAAATAGCTAGGTAACGAATCGATTGAGGGGGGTGAACTACTTGCCGAATATTAAAGCATCTATTCTTAGTGTAAAATCTGACGCTAAGCGCCGTGCGAAGAACGCTGCTGAGAAGTCCCGTGTACGCACTGCTTCCCGTCGTGTTCTCGACGCTGTTGAGGC
>NZ_JAILPX010000098.1 GCF_024699275.1 Selenomonas sp. | reverse complement strand
TCGTGCATATCCCCGCAGGTGTCAAGCACTGGCATGGCGCCGCCAAGGACTCCGCCTTCCAGCATATCGCCATCGAGGTGCCGGGGGAAAATACTTCCAATGAGTGGTGTGAGCCGGTGGAGGAAAAGGAGTATAACAAGTTGCCCTGAAAATATAAGGATTGATGTGTATGAACAGACGGGAGTTTTTGAAAGTCAGCGGCATGGGGGCGGTAACCTTTTTTTTGACAGGCTGCGGTCTGTCGGCCTTGACTGGCGATGAGTCAAAAGCAAATGTTGTCCCGGAAAAGGGCAGCATATCAGGAGGCACGAAAATGAAAATTGTGGTAATCACCAGCAGTCCCCATCCGAAAAATGAATCAACATCTATTTATCTGGCTGACCGGTTTACGGATGGAGCCAGAAGTGCCGGACACGAGGTCTTTACCTTTGATGCGGCCAATGAGGAAACGCACCCTTGCCGTGGCTGCGATAAATGCGGTATGGACGGTCCGTGCATTTTTAAGGATGCCATTGAAAACGCGTTGATGCCCAAGATGCTGGAGGCAGACTTAATTGTGTTGACCACACCGCTTTATTACTTTGGCATGTCGGCTCAGTTAAAGACGATTATCGATAGGTTCTATTCCCGGACCGAAAAGCTCCATGGCAAGAAATCCATCATGATGGCCACAGCTTACAATAGTGCCGATTGGACAATGGAAGCATTGGTCAATCACTATAATACGCTGGTACGCTACATGGAATGGCAGGATGTGGGGCAGGTGATGGCTACAGGCTGCGGTGCCCGCTCCCTGGTGGAAAAATCCCAGTTTGCCGATATTGCCTACAAGATTGGGGCGAATCTCTAAAAAGACTTGACTTGGAGTTGGCTTTAAGTGATAGAGTTTAACCATAAATGTTGATGTGAGCTGACTGGAAAGGAGCAAGATGTATGAAGAAATTATGGATTGCCTGTTTGTCTATGCTGATGGTACTGGGGCTGATGGGCTGCGGTGCAGATAATGGCAAGGCTGAGGAAAAGGCTCCGCCAACGAAAACTGTGGCACAGGCGGCTGATAATAATGAAACGGGGGATAAGATTTTAGTCGCTTATTTTTCCGCGACGGGCAACACGAAGCAGTTGGCGGAGAATACCGCCAAGGCGTTGGGGGCAGATCTTTATGAGATTCGCCCGGAACAGCCTTATACCAGCCAGGACTTGAATTATAATGATGAAACCACCCGTGCCACGGTGGAGCAGAAGAACGACAGCGCCCGTCCCAAACTGGCCGATAAGAATGCCCCTATTGCGGGCTACAAGATCATCATCCTGGCCTATCCCATCTGGTGGAGTCAGGCACCCCGCATTATGGATACCTTTGTAGAAAGCTATGATTTTGACAAGAAAAATATGACGGCTATCTGTACCTCCGGCGGCAGCGATATTGGCAGCAGTGCAGATTATCTGGCAAAGATTACCAAGGGCAAAGCCAACTGGAAACCGGGTAAGTTATTCAGCCCGCAGGCTGGGGCAGATGAAATCAAAGCCTGGTACAACGGTTTAGGTTTTGACAGATAACACAATCACTTATTGGTAAATCAGCATCAAACCTTGAAATTTGACTGGTCAAGGTAGAGCTGTTGCAGAAGCTGGATAAAAGCCTGCAGGGATTTTCGTTTGTCGTTCTTATGGGTGTATACCCCACAGGGGATGACTACGTCGCTATCGAAATCCAGCCAGGCAAATTCACCGTTGTGGTCATTTAAGAAACCCGGAGCCAGGCAGACTCCACGATGTGCAGCCACATTGGTAAGGGTATTGTCATGGTCGGGGCTGTTGAAATAGTCCACATGGATTTCCTGTATCATGCGTTGCTGCAAGGCGCGCAGGGCGGGAGGAGAACCTCCGCCAACCATAAGAGTACGACCTTTCAAGTCGCTGGGAGCAACCAGCGGCTTTTTTGTCAATCGGTCATTTTTTTCCGTGATAAGGTAGATGCGGCTGTCAAAAAGATGATGGCAGGTCACATCCGGTACTCGCTTCATAGTGTATTCCATGGCAAAAGTAATATCTTGCTCACCCCGCAGGAAGGAATCCTGGCCATCTTGCCAGTCAAAACTGGGAATGATGGTGACATCAGGAAAGCTGTGGCTGAACTGTGTCATAACCTGTGGCAGGAAGTAAATCGCCGAGCGTATAGGCAAAGCCATGCGGATACTTTCGGCGTATTTGGCACTGAAGTTCTGCCCCTGTTCAATGGCAGCTTTCAGCTGTCCGTAGACTGTGCGCAGGGTGCTTACGAATTGTGCACCGGCAGGGGTGAGCATGGCCCCTTTGCCAGAGCGTTCGAAAATGGCAAAGCCAATCTCGCCCTCAACGGCTTTGATTTGGTAGGTCAGTGTAGGCTGCGAGATATATAGATTTTCGGCAGCACGGTTGAAATTCAAGGTTTGGGCGAGTTCTATGATATATTCCATCTGCTTCGTGTTCATATAATCCCTCCATTTTTACTGATATCGTATCATTGTCTAATAGAAAAATCAAATCAATAATCAAACTTTACAATTAGATTTTTGATAAATAGGCGCTTATAATGAAATCATCAAAGGGAAACAACAACGGACAAAAGGAGTGAATGATTATGTCATTAGAAATTTTAGAAGCAAAGGAAGCGATCCGTGAGGTTATCGATAGCTTTGCAAATCTGGAGTGTGATGTGCAAGCCCAGATGAAATTCTTTACGGAAGATACTCATGTCATGGTCTACATGGGAGGCAATCTTGTCATGGATATCAAAGGCCGTGAGGAGTTGGAGAAGCAATTCAGCGGGTTTACTGGCGGCATCAAGGCTTCTCATCATCAGAATGGTCAGCAGGTTATCACACTAGATGGTAATATGGCAACGGACGTACATTATTGTCGTGCCGCACTGGTAATGGAAGAAAATGGACGTGATGTGATTTCAGATAACTACATCCGCTACGCGGACAAGCTGGTCAAAGAAAATGGCGAATGGAAGATTGTTGAGCGCGAGCAACATTTCGTGATTACGAAGAAGCAGTCGCTGTAATGCCTATATCCTATGGCTGAAAGGGGAGAAAATGAAAGTTCTGTTAGTAAATGGCAGCCCACACCATGAAGGCTGCACCAATCGTGCCTTGTTAGAAGTGGAGAAGACCTTACGGGAAAACGGCATCGAAACGGAAAACTTCTGGGTGGGAGCCAAGCCGGTTGGCGGCTGTATGGGATGCTTCCGTTGCGGCGAAATCGGTAAATGTGTCCTGCAGGATGGTGTCAATGAGTTCCGGGAAAAAGCATATCAGGCTGATGGTTTCATTTTCGGCTCCCCGGTGCAATATGCGGGACTGTCCGGCAATCTGAAAGGGTTCATGGACCGACTGTTCTTTTCGGAATTCCAGGGAAATCAAAACAGGGCTTTTTATCTGAAACCGGCAGCGGCAGTAGTTTCTGCCCGCCGTGCGGGGACAACCACCGTGTACTCTCAACTGCTTAAATATTTCACGGTGCAGGAAATGCCAGTCGTTTCGACTCGTTACTGGAACATGGTGCATGGCATGACAGCCGAGGAAGTGGAGCAGGATGGCGAAGGACTGTTCAATATGCGTGTCCTGGGACGTAATATGGCTTACTTCCTGAAATGCCAGGAAGCGGCAAGAAGCGTTGGAATACCTTTACCAGAGCAGGAAGTTCCAGTATTTACCAATTTTGTACGGGAATGATGGAAGGACAAGAGCATGAATACATTTCAGTTGAATGATGGACACAAGATTCCCCAGACTGGGTTCGGCGTTTTTATGGTGGAACCCAATGGCCCGACAGAGCAGGTCGTATTGATGGCTCTGAAGGCTGGTTATCGCATGATTGATACGGCAGCAGCTTACTTCAATGAAGAAGATGTAGGCAGGGCAATCCGCAAGAGCGGAATTCCCCGCGATGAAATCTATGTCACGTCGAAACTTTGGATGCAAGACTATGGTTATGCAGCAGCTAAGGCAGGCATTGATACGTCACTGAAGAAGCTGGGACTTGACTATATGGATTTATATCTGCTGCATCAGCCATACAAGGATACGGCGGGAGCCTGGAAGGCGATGGAAGAGGCAGTAAAGGCTGGCAAGATTCGTTCTATCGGAATCAGCAATCACTCCTTGGCTTTTCTGAAGAAGCTGCTGCCGCAGATGGAAATCCTACCAGCAGTAAACCAGATGGAGTGCAATCCCTTTTGTCAGCAGAAGGAGCTGCGACGTCTGCTGAACCAGTATGGCATTCGTCTGGAAGCATGGTATCCGCTGGGACACGGTAATGCGGAACTTCTACAGAATGAAGTCCTGCGTGGGATTGCTGAGAAATATCAGAAATCCGTGGGACAAGTTATTCTTCGCTGGCATTTACAGGAGGGCATCGTGGCACTGCCTAAGTCTACCAGTGAGGCGCATATTCGTGAGAATCTGCAACTCTATGATTTTAGCCTCACCGATGCGGAGATGGCAGAAATCCGTGGCTTGGATCAGGGGCATGGTACGCATAATCCTGATGACATGAACAACGAAAAAATCTTGGAACGATATAACGTTCATTGAATGAGAGGAGCGATAGAAGATGAATTTTCGTAAGAACTTAACAAACAGCGTCCTGACGGCAGGTATCATCCTTTCCCTGAGCGCAGGTTTTGCCGCAGCTTCACCGATTACCATTGAGGAGCAGGGCTCCTTTACGGTAGGGGGCAGGTATAAACAACATGAGGGGACCTTCACGCAGGAGAATTTTGTTTCCGAGGACGGCCAGCGTGCTTATGGCGACTTTGCTTATGTAGAGTATCAGAAGCCGGAGCATGCAAAGAAGCTGCCGTTGATTTTCCAGCATGGTGGTGCCCAGTCGAAGCGTACCTGGGAATCCGGCCCGGATGGACGTGAGGGGTTCAACACCATGTTTCTGCGGGCAGGCTATTCGGTTTACCTGGTAGATCAGCCACGCAGCGGTGAGGCCAACCTTTCCACAGAGGCCGTAACGCCAGATACGCCTTGGGTCAGTAATCCGATGTATGGGGATAAGACGCTCTATGTGCTTTCTCGTATCGGACACTATGATGAGAAGGGCAATCCCGTTCCCAATGAACAGTTCCCAGTCGGTGAGAAAAACTACCAGGCCTTCCAGCAGAGCTGGACTATCGGTTCTGGTCCCTTGGACAATGACCTCAATGCTGATGTGTTAGCAAAGCTGGCTAATCAGCAGAAGGACGGTGCCGTGCTCGTTACTCATTCCATGGGTGGTACCATCGGCTGGCGTACGGCCATCCGCAGCAATAAGGTGAAGGGCATCATCGCCTATGAGCCAGGCGGCACGCCGTTCATCTTCCCGGAGACGGAAATGCCGAAAATCACGGATGCACGTTTTAAGGCGCTGTCTGCATCTGCCAAAGGCGTACCCATGGAGGATTTTCTGAAGCTCACCCATATCCCCATTATCCTGTACTATGGAGATTATATTCAGATTGGTTCCCAAAATGTCGGTGAGGATAAATGGGGCACGGAATATGCCATGGCCCAGCAGTTCGTGGAGACCATCAATCGTCATGGTGGTGATGCCACGCTGGTGCATCTGCCGGATATCGGCATCAAGGGCAATTCCCATTTCCTGATGCAGGAGAAGAACAACAAGCAGATCATGGAACTGGCGCTCAAATGGCTGGACGAAAAAGGTCTGTCAAAATAAGCAGCACTGAGAGGAGAATGTGAACATGGAATATGTAAAATTTGGCAATACAGGCATGGATGTTTCCCGCATTTGCCTGGGGATGATGAGTTTTGGCAAGCCGGGCAAGGAGAATGGTGTATTTCCTTGGGCCAAGGACTATGAAGAGGGCAAGGAAATCTTCAAGAAGGCCATTGACCTCGGAATCAATTATTTCGATACGGCCAACGTCTATCAAATGGGCAGCAGTGAGGAAATCACAGGCCATTATATCCGTGAATTCGGCCTGAACCGTGATGAGATTGTCGTGGACACGAAGGTAAATTTCGAGATGCGTCCTGGACGCCCCAATGGCGGCGGCCTTTCCCGCAAGAATATCATGGCAGAGATTGACCACAGCCTTCAGCGTCTCGGTCTTGATTATGTAGATGTCTACCAGATTCATAGACTTGACACCAATACCCCTATGGAAGAAATCATGGAAGCTCTGCATGATGTGGTGAAGAGCGGCAAAGCACGTTATATTGGCGCTTCTACTATATTTGCCTGGCAGCTGGAGCGCCTCCAGAATATTGCCAAGGAGCATAACTGGACGCAGTTTGCTTCCCTGCAGCCGCAGTACAACCTGATCTATCGGGAAGAGGAACGGGAAATCCTGCCCCTTTGCCAGGACCGCAAGCTGGCAGTCGTACCATGGAGTCCGCTGGCAGGTGGCCGGACGGCTCATCCTTGGGGAACTGTTACGGCACGCAATGCCATCGATGAAGTTTCACCCATGGTATGGGGTGAAACAGACGCGCAGGATAAGGTTGTCGTTGATAATCTGGAGAAGATTGCGGCAGAGCACGGTCGTACCATGGCACAGGAATCCTTGGCATGGATGCTCAGCAAACCATACATTACGGCGCCCATCGTTGGCACCACCAGCGTACAGCACGTAGAAGAAGCGGTATCTGCATTGGATATCAAGTTGGACGAAGAAGAAATCAAGGCGCTGGAAGCTCCTTACGTACCACATATCAAGACTGGTCTCTATTGATTAAGCCATGGGAAAGCACCGCGATTTTGAAGTCGCGGTGTTTTCTATAAGAAATCCTTATGGATTTCCTCAGAACGCAGATTGATAGAATTAACTGTGAAGTATAAATAAAGGTAGAACAAGACAATTCTCTTCCGGACGTTGGATTCCGTGACAGAGTAAAGGAAAGGTAGTAATATTATGTTTACAAAGAAAAAAAATATGGAATCTTCTTGATTGTATCTCTTTTTATTCTGACTGGATGTGGAGCAATGGAAGGGAAAACTGCTGGAGACGTGGAAAAAAAGACTCAGGTTCTTGCAGAGGGAACGGGACGTATTCCCATTGTAATGACGGCAGGAAATGTAAGGGTTGAAGGTGTACTGGATGACAGTGAGACTTCCAGGGATTTCTCATCAAGGAAATCTGATTTGTATGGGCAGGATTACCTCAGACTTGCATCTGTTTGATAAGCTGGGAGATTCTATTGAAATGAGGATCGAACGAAAGGAACCGCAAATGGAACATGATGTAGAGACGATGAAAGCAATGTACCGCACCATGTATGGGTATATGCTCTATGAGACACGTAATATTGCGGGAATCGGAGAGATGCTCGATGATGGTTTTACACTTACCCATATGACCGGTATGGTGCAGCCCAAGGACGAATATATTGCCTGCATTGCCGATGGACGGTTGAGCTATTTCTCACAGGATACCGAACAGATTGATGTGCAGCTGGTGGATGAGACTCATGCAATCCTGACCGGTCAAACACGGGTGGAAGCAGAAGTATTTGGAGGCAGCCGCCATACCTGGCCTTTGCAGTTGAAATTTGATATGGAAAAGAAGAATGAGCAGTGGTTGATGATGCGGGCTGTGGCTTCGACTTATTGATTTTAGTAGACTTTAGCAGATTTATATAGAGGCAAGGATAAAAGCTGGGGAGACAGAATATCTGACACAATGCCAAACGGAGGAGGATCGTAATCATGTTAAAGCAGATGCGCTATTTTCAGGCGGTAGTGCGGTATAAGAATTTCAGCGAGGCCGCGGAGGCCTGTTATATATCCCAGTCAGCCATATCCCAGCAGATACAGGCTCTCGAAAAAGAATTGGGTGTGCAACTCCTGATACGGGAGAAGCGGAAGTTTTCGCTGACACCTGCCGGGGAATATTTTTACAAGCAGAGCATTGTCCTCTTGCATGATGCAGATAAGCTGGTGGAAAAAACCCGCCAGCTTGCCAGCGGCGGGCAGATCGTGTTGAAGCTTGGCTATCCCAAGCAGTATCGGGGCAGTGAATTACAGCAGGTGTTGCCTGTCTTTCAGGAGAAATATCCTCAGGTTGCGCTGCATTTGGTCAGTGGCACCCATGAGGAGCTTTACGACAGACTGCGGACAGACAGACTGGACATTGCTATCAATGATCTGCGCCGCAAGCCTTCGGAACACTATGTGAACTATTTTCTCGCTACGGAGCAGGTCTATGCAGAACTGTCGGCGGCAAATCCCCTGACAGCTTTGGAACAGATTGACACGGACGACCTGAAAAGCCTGCCCTGCATACTGGTTTCCTCCCCAGAGCAAAGGGAAAATGACGAAGCCTTTTATCGTGAATACTTCGGCGTTCAGGGAGATTTCCTGCTGGCCGAAAGTCAGGAACAGGCCCGGCTCTATGTGCTGTCAGGCCAGGGATTCTATCTGGAAACCAGACGCAAGGTACAGGTCGGTCGGGTGGGAGACATACGCTATATCCCCTTGCAGCATGAAGGGCGGCTGGTAACGCAGGATTATTATATCTTTTGGAAAGCTAACCGCGAGGAAGCTTATTTGGAGGATTTTGCCGCCATGCTGGAAAGCATGTTTATGGTTTGAATTTATCTGGATGGTAATGGGAGTCACTGTTTGGTCAGTGGCTCCTTTATTAGTTTTTCTAATGGATATGGGGCGATATCGAGATTGTTTAGATTCTAGGAAAAGATAAAATAGAAATAGAAATTGAATTGATAAGGAAGTGGTACAGAAAATGTTGTTTTTTAAGCGCAGAGATATGGATATGCTGAACGGATCGATTGCCGATAAATTTCTGATCTTTGCCTTGCCTTTGGCATTCACGGGCATGCTGGAGCAGCTTTTCAATACGGCTGACATTATGGTTTTGGGGCGGTTTGTGGGCAAGAGTGCCATGGCGGCGGTGGGGAATAATGCGATGCCCATCAGTCTGCTGGTCATGTTGCTTTTGGGCTTGTCGCTGGGGGGAAATGTGGTTATTGCCCAGCGTATCGGCGCTGGTAATGAGAAGCGGGCCAGCCGGGCTGTGCATACGGCGATTATCATGTCCCTGTTCATAGGGGCAATCCTTCTCGCAGCCGGTGAGGCTCTTACCGGGCTGATCATGAATATGCTGGGAGTGCCAGCAGAGATTCTGCCCATGGCGGAGCTTTATCTGCGGATTTACTTCTTGGGGCTGCCGGCGCTGGCCATCTATAATTTTGAGTCGGCTATCTTTCGTAGCAACGGTGACAGTCATACACCCTTGTACAGTCTTATGGTCGTAGCTCTTTTGAATATCGTCCTCAATCTGCTGACCGTAGTGGTCTTTGACTGGGGCGTGGCGGGAGTTGTCGGTGCTACTGTGATTGCCAACTATGTGAATGCGGCTATCCTGTGGCGCAAATTGCGGCACAGTGAGAGCTATATCCGCCTGGAATACCGAAAACTGCGTTATGCGGCCAAGGAATTGAAGGAAATCATTCGTATTGGTTTACCTGCTGGGGTTCAGGGAATGATCTTTTGTCTGTCCAATCTGGTGGTGCAAAGTGCCATCAACAGTCTGGGGGCAGATGTGATGGCGGCCTCGGCGGCGGCATTTGCCATTGAGATCAATGTCTACTGCTTCCTAAGTGCTATCGGTCAGGCCACTACGACCTTTATCGGGCAGAATTTTGGGGCCAAAAATATTGAGCGTTGCTTTCAGATTACGAAAATTGCCCTGCTTAGCGAATTGGCGGTTATGCTATTTTTAGGTGGATTGACCACATTGTTTGCCAAACCACTGCTGGGAATTTTTATACAGGATGCGTGGATTATTGAACTGGGTGTGATCCGCATCGTCTATGTGACGTTGCTGCAATTCCTGAACGGGGTGACAGAGGTCTTGTCGGGCACTATGCGTGGCTATGGCTATTCCACACCGCCAGCCATGATTGCTCTGGTGACCATCTGCGGAACGCGGATTATCTGGGTGTATACGGTATTTGCCGCAGCCCCTGCGTTTAGTACGCTGCTGCTGACGTATCCCGCCAGCTGGGCCATTACCGGTGCTATCCTGTTCGTGGTGTATATGCGCTATCGCCGCAGGTTGTTGTCAAGATTTGTCACGCCTGTGATAGCTTAATGAGAGGAGAATTGGAATGATGAAACGCAGGGATTTTATTCGCATGGCAGGGCTGGGCATCCTGGGACTGGCTTTTGTCGGCTGTGGCGAGGAAACAAAGCCGGTCGCCTTGACACCTGTCCCTTCTGCCGGCGGTGTAGCGGCAGGGATAACTCCTTCTGCTGAGGCTGCTGCCCACAATGGTGGCAAAAAAATCCTGGTGACCTATTTTTCCCGCAAGGGAGATAATTACGAGGTCGGCTATATCGAAAAGGGCAATACCCACATTGTGGCAGATATCATTGCACAGGAACTAGGCGGCGTGGATATCTTTGAAATAAAAACGGTCAAGGAGTATCCTGTCGATTATCGGGAATGCACAGAGGAGGCTAAGGCGGAAAAAGCCCGGGACGCACGACCGGAACTTGCGGCTATGGTAAAGGACTTTGCTCAGTATGATACGGTTTTCCTGGGATATCCCATTTGGTGGAGCGACCTGCCCATGCCGGTGTATACATTCCTGGAAAGCTATGACTGGCAGGGGAAAACGGTTATTCCCTTCTGCACCTCGGCAGGTGATAACATGACCGGCTTGGAAGACAGGGGAATCCCCCGCTATGCCAAAGGAGCAAAAATAAAGGGCGAGGGCCTGGGGCTGCGGGGGAAATCCGTGCAGGATAATCCAGAGGCGGCACGCACGAAGGTCAGAGCGTGGTTAAAGAAATTAGGCTATCAGCAGTAAAGGAGCTGGCGAAAATGGCAAAGACACTTGTAATCTATTATTCCCGGAAGGGACAAAATTATGTAAACGGCAGCATTGAGGACTTGCCCAAAGGCAATACGGAAATTGTGGCTGAGTTTATCCAGAAGGCGGTCGGGGCAGACCTCTTTGAAGTGGTGACGAAGAAGGCCTATGCTGTTGACTATACTCAGTGCACAGTAGAGGCCAAGGAAGAACTGCGGAAGAGTGCCCGTCCGGAACTTGTGGAAATGTTATCGTCAGTGGCAGCATACGATAATATCGTGGTGGCTGGCCCTTGCTGGTGGGGCACCTATCCGGTGGCGGTATTCACTCAGCTTGAAGCATTGGATTTCACCGGGAAAAAGGTCTTCCCCTTGATGACACATGAGGGCAGCGGGCTTGCCGGAGCACCAACAGCTTTGAAAAAATACTGTCAGGGCGCAACGGTTGGTGAAGGGCTGGCTATTCATGGTGCAGATGCCGCCAGTTCCGAAGCTGAGGTAGCTGCCTGGGCTAAGAAAAATCTTGTTTAAGGAAAGGTTGCAGAGAAAATGAGCAAAGATGTTATGGTGGTTACCGGGGCTGGCCAGATTTCCATGGCCATTGCCCGCCGTATGGGCTATGGCAAGAAGATTATCCTGGGGGACAAGAACGAAAACAATGCCCAAAATATTGCCGATATCATGAACAAGGCAGGTTTTGATGTGGAACCCTTTGTGATGGATATGTCCTCCCGTGAATCCATTCAGGCCATGGTGCAGAGGGCACAGGAGTATGGCGAGGTCAAGGCGCTGGTCTGCGGGGCAGGCGTTTCTCCGTCACAAGCTCCCATTGAAGTGATTTTACAGGTTGATCTATATGGCACGGCGGTGCTGATGGAGGAAGTAGGCAAGGTCATCGCCAAAGGCGGCACGGGAGTCATCATTTCCAGCCAGTCCGGCCATCGCATGCCAGCACTTACGGCGGAACAGGACAGGGCACTCGCCATGACACCAACTGAAGATTTGCTGAAGCTTGATTTCCTGCAGCCGGAAAAGATAAAGGATAATCTGCATGCCTACCAAATCGCCAAGCGCTGCAATGAGAAGCGTACCATGTACGAAGCGGTGCGCTGGGGCGAGCGGGGAGCACGCATCAATGACATTGCCCCCGGCATTATCGTTACGCCGCTGGCCATTGACGAATTCAACGGCCCCCGGGGTGATTTCTACAAGAATATGTTTGCCAAATGCCCCGCAGGCCGTCCCGGCACCGCTGATGAAGTGGCGGATGTGGCAGAACTGCTGATGAGCGAGCGGGCGCAGTTCATCACCGGCGCAACTTTCCTGGTGGATGGCGGAGCCACGGCATCGTATTACTACGGGCCTTTGCAGCCGGATAAATAAAATGACTCGCAGGAATTTGACCGGTCAATTGACCGGTCAATATTGCTATGCGAAAAAAAGCTTGACTTAGAGTTCACTCGAAGTGCTAAAGTGGATTCAGCAGGAAAAAAATTATCATTTAAGCAGGAAGGTAAGGAAAATGGAAGTATATAAGAAACAGATATTTGATGAAGAACGAGCAAAGGCCGCATCGTTCTTGCCGAAGAATCTCATTGCGCCTGAGAGAGTGTAGGCCTATGAATTACCGGAGCATAAATCGGCGCATGGCCGTAACGGCGCTTTTGCCGTTGCTGTTTGTGCTGGCCATGAGTTTTCACTATATCCCCAAGCTGCTGCATGAAATCATAGGCGTAGTCTGGTTCCTGCTGGTAGGTGTTCATCTCTATCAGAACCGTCACTGGCTGAAAAATTTGCGGCAGGGCAAATGGACTTTCCGGCGGGCTTTGGGCACGGTCATTGATATACTGCTGATTGCCGTGGTGCTGGTGGCTGTGTTTGCCGGCCTTGGCATATCCAACTTTTTGCTGAAAGATATTATGCCGCTGGAAATCCAGCGCAGCATTGTCATTCATCAGTATCATGTGTCCCTGCCCTATGCCCTGCTAATCTTATGCGGCCTTCACTGGGGCCTGCATTTCAAAGGCTGGCTGGGGCAGTGGCAAAAGGTCTTTGACTGGAAGCTGTATGCTGTGGCTAAAAGGGCAATCGTGGCAGCCTTGAGCCTTGCCGTGCTCAGTGGGGGCATTTATGCATCCTTCCTGAACCGCATCGGTGATCGCCTGCTGATGAAACATATCTTTGCCACGGCCGCCACCAATGAACCGGCGGCCATCTATGTACTGCTGCTTTGCGGAACCATCGGACTCTATGTTTTGCTGGGAGCCGCATTGCAGCGCTATCTAAAAGCATGAACATTTGATATTGGAGGTAATCACATGAGTAAGAAATTAGTTGCCTATTTTTCCGCCAGCGGTGTGACGGCAAAGGCTGCCAAGAACCTTGCCGAGGCGGCTGGGGCAGATTTGTTTGAAATCAAGCCGGAAGTGCCCTATACCCAGGCTGATTTGGATTGGCATGATAAAAATTCCCGCAGC
>NZ_JAILPX010000081.1 GCF_024699275.1 Selenomonas sp. | reverse complement strand
ATAAACAACAAAAAAGCCGTCAGCAGCAGGGATGTATACCTTCTCATCAAACGATACCTCGCTCACAACTTCAATCAGCTCCTATTCTACCATAAGAAGCAGCCTGCCGCAATATATTTTACGCTAAGTGCATTGCTCGGTTCGAGGCACAATGGCAGACAACTTACTCCAGTTCTAAGCGCAACTTTTCCTCCAGTAAGTCGTAAAGTTCGACAGGAAACTTTTTATTCAAATCACGATAGGTAAAGCGGGAATATTTCGCATCTCTTTGGTCCAGGTTCCGTTCTAACACGAAATCCACAAAATCACCAACACTGCTGTTTTCAATCGCTTTGTCCTTTACACGCAGGGAACGGGGGATATAAACACCGGCAGGAAATTTATTGGCAAAAGATGGTTGGCTGACTCCTAACGTAAATTCTAAATTAGTTAGCCCCAATTTATACAGCAGGGTGCTCGTGGATAAATCCTTTACCACACATACCGTTGTCTTGGTCAGCTGTGGCAGCTGCTCCAAACAGGGCAATTTCTTCTTCACTTTGCGCATGGTCTGCTGCTTAGTGAAGTCCAACTGCTGCCCGGATAAAGTATCTGTGATTGCCTTATGATAAAAGTCCTCAGCCCGCAGCACGGTCGAAACACCTGTTAGGTGCATAAAGCTGCCGACAGCAAAAAGTAGCTCAAAATATTCTTGACCATAAACATAAAGATAAGTTTTTTTCGTCAGTCCAGCATAATTCTTGGCCGCTGTTATGATTTGATTGCGTAGGTTCAACAAAGTTTCTGATCGATTCGCCATAATTCACCGCCACACGAAACAAAAAAAGAGGAGCGATTATATCACTCCCCATGTATATTCAATCTGAGAGTTTTCTGCTGGCCGCCAGCCGTGTACCTAACGGTACGTTCTGGTGCAAGTTTGACCCCCTGCGCAGGTGCGACATTCTCCTTGTCACAAGGCGTGTGCCCATCGGCACGTTCGGGTGTGGATTTTATTCCTGCTCCACTCACAGCACGGCTTTTTACGATGCTCTCACATCGAAAGTATCTCTACTTCAATTAAAGTATAGCAAAATAATCGGTATTTTACAAGATAAAATTGGCATGAAAAAGGTCTGTCGCTGTGAAGTGATATACTTCTTGCGACAGACTCTTTTGGGTTCAGTAAGTCACTCACTGGCGACCTTAGTTAAATTTTCTGTAACCTCTATATAACATCTGCAAATAAAGTGCCGTAATAGCCCCCGTATAATCCATAAATAGGGTTTCATTGTCTAAAAAAGACCCCACAACAATCACTAAAAATCCACAGGATAGGGTTACAGACACCAAATAGCTAACCATACCTGCCTGTACTTTTTGACAAAGTTCATCAATAATTATTCCAGGTATTGCGGCCGACAGCCCCAAAAGCAATGCGTTTTGGAGCAAATTCCATGACAACATCACTTGATTCTCCTGCAGACTGCAATACATACTAATCTATCCGGATCATCACCGTAATTACCTTTATAATCAAGACCATATACCTTTAGCAGATTCCCATCATCTCTAAATATACCTCATAATAACCATAGCCTGGCCTAATCCACCAAGCCCCTGGATGGAATGAGCCCCAATTTCCTTCTTGGGCGTTATAAAAGGAACTTACGAAGACATAGGGATCATGTGAATCACCCACGTATTTGCCATTTTCCATAGAGCATATTTTATAAAATCCTCCAGGTGCAGTTTTGGTAACTACTGCTTGAACACCAGCATCCCAACCAGCGCTACCTATCTCATCGGGACTGATAAATCTGAACTGTGTTCCCTCCAATGAGGAATTCCACGCTTCATCACCATTTATTGTCCCACCAACACGATAAACTTTCTCAATCACATATTCACGTCCCACCAAATAGGACGGATCCATAACACCATGCCAACTTTTACGATCATAACTGGCACTGGCGCTGTTTACTTGTGTCCCCAGTACAGCACAGGCCAACAGGAGAACTCCCCCCAACATTCCTAACATCTTTTTCATTACAATGTACCTCCTTGAATATCTATTGTTCCTTAATCTTCTATTAGAATAGCACATTAGTCCCCCCGTAAAGACCTTTTTCTACTCAATAAACTTACATGCCTTATAAGAACCATCAAAAACAAAAATACATCTACAATCACACCCATGCATTATAAAATGGCGACCTGCATTTAGCATTAGCCGCCAGAGAAGATTATTTTGAATATGCACCCAGTAAACATTTTAGAGGTACCCGGCATTACGATATCACTGACAATTTATAACACATAAAAGCCGAGATGACAGATGATGCTTTTCCGTTGCGTTAGGCAAGCCTGCATAAGCATAGGAAAAATATTATCTGTCATCTCGGCGGCTTTAACACATCGCTGTAATGTACGCAATAAGCCCGGCGGCTGATGATGCTTTCCCGGTGCGTTAGGCAAGCCTGCATAAGCATAGGGAAAGTATTATCAGCCATCGGGCGTCTTATCATATAGATGTTAACCAACTAGCAATGGTTATTCTTCATCCGCATTCGGGTCCTTAATAGGCACACCAAAAATCAAATTATCCAGCAGACCAATCAGCTGATTGATTTCCGGCTTGGCAATCTGACCGGAAGCCCCCAGCTGTTCGCCTTTCAGACGCATTTCATCACTGATCAGGGAAGAGAACAATACCAGCGGAACGTCCTGCAGTTTTTCATCTTCACGTACCAGTTTCAGCAGGCGATGACCATCCATCTTGGGCATCTCCACATCGGAAATGATAACGCCCACATGATCCTCGATCTTGCCGCCTTTTTTGGCCAACCCCTGCAGATAATCCCAAGCATCCTGACCATTGCCAAAGTCGCGGACAAAACGATAACCGGACTCATGCAGGGTCGTAACCAGGAGGTCACGCAGCATTGGCGAATCCTCCGCCACTACCACATGGACATCGGAACGCTTTGATTTGACATCTTCCGTTGCCTCTTCATAGGTCGTCAGCTTGGCATTGATTTCCGGATTGATTTCCGCAATGATGGTCTCAAAATCAATCAAGAGCACAATGCGGTCTTCCATTTTGATGATGCCGACCACCCGGGACTGGTCACCAACTTCCGGAGCCGGTTCCATATCCTTCCAGGAAATACGATGAATACGAGAAACATTTTCCACTAAGAAGCCAATATTGTAATTGTTGATTTCCGTCACAATGACATTACGGGGTTCTGCCTTGGACTGCACATTCAGGCATCGGGGCAGATTCACCAGGGGAATCGCCTTACCACGCAAGGTGAACAAACCATCAATATACGGATGAGCCTGTGGCATAGCCGTTACCGGCGGACAGGTAATTACCTCCCGTACCTTTGCCACGTTGATGCCATAATTTACTTTTCCGATGCTGAACTCCACGATTTCAAATTCATTGGTGCCAGTCTCCAGCAAGATTCCTTTCTTGTCTCCAGTCGCTTCTGCTGCCATCTACTTCGCCCCCATCTATTTATATCCCATCAAATTTCATCTCTAGCTTTCTTATTCGCTCTTATGGTGTAAAATCCTTCAAGACACATAAAATTTATTGCGCGGAATGCAATAATTCTTCAGTTTTCCTTGAGATAGGTCCAGCCGTCTTCCTCCACAATGCGTTTTTCCCGCAGGAGATGTCCCAAAGCCCGCTTGAAAGCAGCCTTGGAAATACCGAACTTATCCCGGATGACCTCCGGGGAGGACTCATCACTATAAGGCATCTTGCCATTGCGGTTCCGCAACAGCGCCAAAATCTTATCCGCATCAGACAGCAAAGCCTTTTCCTTACTTTCCCGCAGCGATGCATTAAGACGGCCATCATCGCGAATATAGGTGACCCGGGCTGTAACCACTTCCCCTACCCGGGGTCGTGCCTGCGGATTCATCTCCTTATTGGCGATAAAGACAATATAGCGCTCCTCACTAAAGAGGAATGCGCCCGCATCCGTATAGTTATAGATGGCTCCGCGGACCATCTGCCCCTTCCGCACACCCTTAGCAGGCTGGGAAGCCCGGCGCATTTCATCCTCAACTTCCATGGTGACGGCCAAGCGGCCGGATTTATCCGTATAGAGCTTAGCCCAAACCACCTCACCGATCTGCGGGCGGCCACGCATACCAGCATAGGGCATGAAAATGCCACGTTCGGCCCCCACATCCACAAAGGCCCCATCCCGGCTCACATTGATAACCTTCAGCCGGGCGATCTGACCCTCTTTCATTTTAGGCAGCCGCATACTGGCCGTAAGCTTGCGGTTGGGATCGAGGTACAGGAAGACTTCCACCGCATCCCCTACGTGTACAGGTGCCGTCTGCTGATTCTTATGCAGCAGGATATCGTCATTGGTATTGCCAGTCTCCCCATCGAGGAATACACCCATTTCCGCTTCCCGGACCACCTTCAGCGTTGCCACCGTACTGGGGCCGTACTTACGTTTTCTCTTTTCTTCCATTCGCCTTTAATCCTCGTAAACGGAGAGTTTAGCATCGCCCCAAAGCTGTTCCAAAGCGTAGTACTCACGGGCTTCCTGCATGAAGATATGGGCAACCACATCACCGTAGTCCAGCAATACCCATTCACCTTCCCGGTAACCTTCTTTGTGGTTGAAATCCACACCGGCTTCTCCCAGCTGCTCTTCAATATTATCGGCAATAGCCCGCACCTGCGTTGCGGTATTGGCGGAACAGACCACAAAGTAATCCGTGGAAGAAGACAGTTCCCGCATATCCATCACCACAATATCCCGGGCCTTTTTATCACTGGCTGCTTTGCAAACCGCCTGGCTCATCTCTTCAATCGTCATTTTGAATCCTCCTACAATCTATAAAAACTTTATTCCACTTTATTTTCCACAGGAAACAGCTCCTGTATCCGCTGCGCAGTCGTGGCATCATCCATGACCCAAATCGTCTGATCATCCGCAGCTGGTGCGCCGGGCAGAATCATACATTCTGGCGGTACACTGCTCAAATGCCGCAGGGCATTGGCCAGATACACGGAATCAAAAATCTCCGCACTGGTCTCCACCCGCTGCTTGATGATCTCAGCAATGGCTGGCAGTTTTGTCAAGGTCTTAAACTGCAGCAGATTCTGATAAAGGGCTTTGCAGAAACGCTGCTGCCGCTGTAAACGCCCCAAATCATTCAGGTCATCGCTGCGATAGCGCAGATACTGCTGCGCCTGTTTGCCATCAAGATGCTGATACCCTTGATGAAGATGGATGGCGATATCTCCTTCCTGGTCATCGTAATTCATATCCTCTTCCACATAGATGTCCACACCGCCTATGGCGTCAATCAATTCACTGAAAACCGCCATGTCCAGCACAATGTACTGATGAATGGAAATCCCCAGCAGCGCATTGATCTGCCGGGTCAGCAAAGGGGCACCGCCCATGGCGTAAAGATACTTGATCTTCATCTGTTCCCTGCTGCCGTTGACATTCACCCAGGTATCCTGCGGAATATGGATAAAGCGCAGCTTACCGGTGCTGTTTTCAAAGCTGGCCACCACAATGGCATCCGCCTTCTTCTCCGTTCCCCCATCAATGTCCACGCCATCATCGAGGCCCACCAGCAGTACATTGGTATAGCCGTCAAAACGCGGGTCAACTGTCCCCCGCCGTGCCTGCTGACGCTGCGTATAGCCCTGATACATCGCCTGATACTCCTGATGGAGCCGGGAGCCCAAGGAAACCAATGCGTAGCCAGCAAAAAGCACGCCGGTGAGCACCGCGCCGAAAAACAGCAGCAGGAACAACAGCCGCAGCCGGGCTCGCCGCCGCTTCTGCGCCAACAATTTGCGTTTATGTTTTATATTTTGCTGGGTGACATTAATCTTGTCCATCAGCCTGACCTTCTATCTCTTAAGCAGTATTTCATTTCTGGCAATTACCGTATCGGGATGAATCAAGCCGCCCTTCTGCAGCACAAAGGCGATGGACTGGGTGAATCCTGCCAGCAGCATATCATCCAGGGAAGCCGTTTGGGCCAATTCCCGCAGCTTTTCCACGCCGGGATAATCCCTGTTCGGTTCAATCATATCCGCAAACCAGATGATCTTGTCCAAGGGAGTCATGGCGGCGCCGCCCACGGTATGGCGCCAAATGGCCTGCTCAACTTCCCGGTCCTGAACACCGTATTTTTCCACCACCAGCCGAGCCCCCACATAGGCATGGAGGAGCAGCGGCATCTGCCGCTCTATAGGTTCCACCGCAATCTGCCGTTTTTCTGCCTCGTGAAGCAATTCCCCGTTGGGAAATTCCCGGGCACAGTCGTGCAACAGTCCTGCCACCTGAGCCTGTTCCTCATTTATCCCAAAACGCTGCGCCAGAAGCAGCGCTGTCTCAGCCACACCTAAAGAGTGCTGATAGCGGGATTCCTTCAGACTTTTCTCCAGCAAGGCCCGCATTTCTTCATAGCTCATGGCAAAACTCATTTGTATAACCCTTCTTCTTTGATGTAATCTGCTACGCATTCAGGTACGAGATAGCGAATGGAGCGGCCCTGCGCCACCCGTTCCCGGATAAGGGTGGAGGAAATCTCCATCAGCGGCACCGGCAGTTCATGGATATGGCTGCACAGTTCCGCGCCAAAAAAATCCAGGAGCATCTCTTCGGCAAAAGGTACTTCCGGCCGGGTGGTGCCGATAAACTGGCATGCCCCCACCAGCTCCCGCGGCCGGTTCCAGTTAGGCAGATCATTGATGGAGTCAGAGCCTGTGATAAAGTAGAGTTCCACATCCTTTCCCTGCCGCCGCTGCATTTCCTGCACCGTCAGCCAGGAATAGGACGGTCCCTGACGCTCCATTTCCAATAGGTCCAGCGCAAAATGGGGATTGCCGGCAATGGCCATTTCCACCATCTTGATTCTTTGCTGCGCTGAAGCAATCCTGCGTCCCTGTTTGTGCGGAGGCTGCGCAGCAGGAATAAAGAGCACCTTATCCAGCTGAAAAGCCTCCCGGGCTTCCTCCGCAATATGCAAATGGGCCAAATGAATGGGATCAAAGGTGCCGCCCATCAGCCCTATTCGCTTTTTCACCGCTGGATTCCTCCCCACACATACAAACACAGATAAGCAAGGGCTATGGTCAGCAAAATCAGCAGCAGCGCTCTGCCATAATCCCGGCTGTCATGCCGCCCCTTGGGCGTGGCAAGATACTGCCGCAGGGTGTGCCAATAGCCGCGCAAGATGCCCATCAGCGAATCTGCCCCTCCCCCATGATGAGGTATTTGGAACTGGTAAGTTCCATGAGGCCCATGGGCCCCCGGGCATGAAGCTTCTGCGTGCTGATGCCGATTTCCGCGCCAAAGCCGAACTCAAAACCGTCGGTAAAACGGGTCGAAGCGTTGACATATACCGCTGCTGCATCCACTTCCTTCTGGAAGCGTGCAGCATTTACGAGGTTCTTGGTCACAATCGTTTCCGAATGCCCGGTGTTATAGCGGTTGATATGTTCTATCGCTGCCGCCACATCCTCTACCACCTTGACGGAGAGAATCAAATCGCCATATTCCGTGCTCCAGTCCGCTTCTTCTGCTGTCTGCATATCGGGGCAGATAGCACGGGCCTTATCACAGCCCCGCAGCTCCACTTTTTTAGCCGACATGGCTTCATCGAGCATGGGCAGGAATTTTTCCGCCACATTCTTATGCACGAGCAGGGTTTCCATGGCATTGCAGACCGAAGGACGGCTGGTCTTGGCATTGATAGCAATATCGAGCGCCATCTGCAAATCTGCACTTTCGTCCACATAGGTATGGCAGACACCGGTGCCGGTTTCAATAACGGGTACAGAACTGTCCTCCACCACCCGCTTGATCAGCCCTGCGCCGCCACGGGGGATGATGACATCCAACAGGCCGGTCAAATGGGTCATTACGCCCACAGCGTCCCTGTCCGTAAAGTCGATAAACTGGATTGCCCCTTCGGGAATACCGTGTTTATAGGCTTCTTCTGCCAGTAAAGAGCTGATGGCAATATTCGAGCGAATTGCCTCACTGCCGCCGCGCAAGAGCACGGCATTGCCGGATTTCAGGCAGAGCGCCAAGGCATCCGCCGTGACATTGGGACGGGCTTCATAGATGATGCCCACCACGCCCAATGGCACCCGCACGCGACGGATGGAAAGGCCATTGGGACGTACACACGAATAATCGCCCTGACCGATGGGGTCAGGCAAAGCCGCCGTCTGCCGCAGGCCTTCAGCCATGCCGGCAATGCGGTTTTCATCGAGCATCAGACGGTCCAGATAGGAGCGCTTGACGCCCTTTTGCCGGGCTTCTTCCAAGTCCTGCGCATTGGCTGCCAAAATCATGCTGCT
>NZ_JAILPX010000074.1 GCF_024699275.1 Selenomonas sp. | reverse complement strand
GCAGTTTTTCGGGAAGTTCCTGCTGATAGTATTCCGTTCATGCGTGGTAATGGGCGAGCGGGGGAGTAATTTTCTGTTTCCCGCTAAAACGACCCCTTCGGAAAATAGGACTGTCCAGTTACCTGCGCCGGGCAGGCCAACTGCGCTGTGACAAAAAATAAAGCACGCAGTAACAGCGATAAACTGCAATTTACAAATTCCTTGTATTTTGGAAGCAATCACCAATGGGGATGAAAAATCAGCTGCCCCTTGTCGTTGACGATGCTGAGATGATGCAGGAAGAATCGGGCAATAACGCCGGTAATCAGCGCCGAAATCAATGTTCCCTCTCGAATGCCCTCAATGCCATCCAGATAAATCCAGGAAATCACAGCCGCTAGGAAAACCAGCGTCACATCGTTTCCAGTCTTTACCTTGGCAAATTCCAGCTGAAAGTGACGGGATACAGCGTAGACAATACCTTCACCGGGAAGCATCAGCACGTTGGCAATGCCCTGTACCGCCACACCAAAGGCGATGAAGGTGGTACCTGCCAAAAGGGGCAGAAGCTGCATAATATAGTTATGGGGAACAACCCAGCCCCAGACATCCATGAAAAAGTCGATGAACCAGGCAAAAATCATGGTAACCGGCACCTGCAAGAACTGCAGGGAATCAAAGTCCTTCCGCAGCAGCAGATATTGGCCTAGAACCAATAACATATTGATGGAAAAGGTCATCTGTCCCAGGGTAACGGGAAAAGCCAGACTGATTACATAGGGCAGGCTGGAGATGGGGGAGGTGCCCAGCAGACTTTTAACCACCAGGGCAATCCCGGAAGCCTGCACGATTACGGCAAAGATAAATAAAAAATATCGGGTAAACAAAGTCATATAAATGAATTCCTCCTTAACGTTCCCAGTATAGGCTTATCCTGCATGAAAGTCAATTTTTTACCATTAAATGCCAAATTCCTATCCAACGGCCAAGGGTAGCATAAACATAACAAAACCGCAACAATGACCGTTGCGGTTTTATCATTCTCTATATGTAGAGGCTAAAGGGATAACCGATATCTCTATTCCGATTAAGCATCTTCAATTTCATTGAACTCTGCCTGAGGGCGATAATAATATTGTACAATGGCCAAGATTAGGAACAATGCCATAAGACCAATCACCCCATAGAACATACGGGTATAGCCGATATTGCCCGCTATGGTTCCCAGGGCGATGAGACCGGTGCTGGTGCCGATGTCCAGCATGTTGTAGAAGGTGGCACTGGCGGCACTGTGACGGTCCGGGCGTACGCGGTTTAACATCCAGGTGAGCAGTGCCGGCAGAAGCGCCCCCGCTCCCAGTCCATAAAGGACAGAAGCGCTCAACAGGCCGGTCAGGGTAGTGGCCTGTACCATAATGACCAAGGCCAGCAGATAGGAAACGGCTCCTGGAAGAACCACCGCAAAGGCACCATGCTTATCCAACAGACGCCCGCCAAAGGGACGAGAGATAAAGACAAACAGGGTTCCCACCACGAAGAACAAACCTGCCTGCTCGATGTTCTTTTCCGCAGCCAGCATGGCAATAAAGGTGTTCACACTGCCATAACCGGCACCAAACAGGATCGTTAAGAGGGAAGGCCCTGCGGTACCACGCTCACAAAGGCGGTTGCGGATAGAGGAGTGAAGCGGTGGCGTAGGCGGAAGTTCTGACACGGCTGCCTTTGTCCGGCAAAGCCAGGCCATGATAATGGCCAGACTGCTGACGGCAATGGAGGAGAGAAAAAGGTAGGCCGAGCCTTCGCTGAGCAGCCACAGACCCAAGGCTGGAGCCAAGGCCATGGCAACGGTGCTGCCCAGGCCAAAATAACCAATTCCCTCGCCCCGGCGCGAAGCGGGAATCACATCGGCAGCAATGGCTGCCGCAAAGGTGGTGGAAAGGCCAAATCCCAGTCCATGGATGACCCGGGCTAAGATAATGGCCGTGGGGTTGGCCAGCATGAGGTAACTCAGCGTAGCTAAAATACAGAGCAACAGCCCAACATAAAGACAGTTCTTTTTGCCAAAGGCGCGCACCCCTGTATCGGTGAACAGACGAATAAAGATGGCCGAATAGCCAAAAATGCCGCCAATCAGGCCAATCTGAAGTCCTGTTGCACCTAAACCTGCTGCGTAGAGGGTAATGGTTGGCAGAAGAAAATGAAAGCTGGCAAAGAGAAAACCATTGGCTGCAATAAGTGCCAGAAAATTATGAGTCCAGAGTTTTTCACGATTCATAAGATATCGTATACATCCTTTCTATTGATTATTATGGGCAGTAAATTACTATAACATGATAATATTTACATGTCAATAAATTGGCGTGCAAAGGGAAGATTTTCTTCTTTGGCAGCACCGCTACAGAAAGTAAGCAGGATTTTCCTGATTCGTCACGAAAGAAAACCATAAACCAGCAGTAAAGCTGTTAGATTGTCATCCTGCTCCCTTTCGAGTGCCACAATCAACACTTTAGCTGCCAAAGGACAAGGAGGTTTGGCTATGACGAGAAACTTACAAAAAAATCAACGTGAAAAAACGATTATCCGAGCCAGTATAATCGGCATTGCAGCCAATGTATTTCTGGCAGTTTTCAAAGCGATAATTGGTTTCCTGAGCAATTCCATCGCCATTACGCTGGATGCCGTCAATAATATATCCGACGCGGCCAGTTCCCTCATCACCATCGTTGGCGCTAAGCTGGCTGCAAAAAGGCCGGATAGAGAGCATCCCTTTGGTTATGGACGCATTGAGTACATGAGTGCCATCATTATCTCGGTGCTGGTATTTTATGCCGGTGTTACTTCGCTGATTGAATCGGGCAAACAGATCCTGCAGCCCGAAACACCAGAATACAATACAATTTCCCTTGCCATTCTGGCCGTGGCCGTAGTGGTAAAAATAGCATTAGGCCGTTATACAAAAATGGTGGGGGAACGGGTCAATTCGGATGCCCTCATCAATTCTGGTGAAGATGCCAAGCTGGATTCGGTGATTTCAGCTTCCACCCTGGCCGCTGCCGGTATATTCTTAACCTGCCAGATTTCTCTGGAAGCTTGGTTGGGTGCCATCATTTCTCTGGTTATAATCAAAGCTGGCCTGGATATGCTCAAAGAAACGATTTCTAAGATTCTAGGGGAGCGCAACGACCCGGAGTTGGCAAAGGCCATTAAGCATACGGTAAATGGGTTTCCTGGGGTGCGAGGGGCTTACGATTTGGTCTTAAACAATTATGGCCCCAACGCCTGGCAGGGATCCATTCATATTGAAGTCCCAGATACCTACGATGCGAACCGGCTGGATCGGATGCTGCGGGAAATCATGGTAAAGGTCATGGAGCAGCACAACGTAATGCTGACCGCTATTGGCGTCTATTCCTACAATACCCAGGATGAAGAAATCATCCAAACGGAAAAGAAGGTAAGGGAGATTATTTTTTCCCATCGCTATGTACGTCAGATTCATGGTTTCTACTTAACCAAGGAAAGCAAGAACCTGCGCTTTGATTTGGTTGTCAGCTTTGATGCTCCAGACCGGCAGGCCGTCTTCCAGGAAGTGGTAGCCCACGTTCAGCAGCAATTTCCAGATTATACCTTAGATGTCATCATGGATACCGATTTTTCCGGTGGCTGAGGAAAATATCGTTAAAAATATTCGTAAGATTAAAAAAGTCATATTGAAGTCATATTCAATCCGTATAATAAGAACTGGATGATATGGATTTGTAGAAAGGAGAGTATAACAGATGAAAATTAAAGCCGTGAAACTTTACGAAAATGGTTTTATGACCCAGCCCTTTGCCATGGGATTGGAAGACGGTGAAGAGAAATTCGATAAAGCGGTGAAATACCGCAGTACCCTGCAAAACTACCTGATTGATACCGGTGACGAAGTGATTCTGGTGGATACAGGCATGCCGGAGGAACAGCCGGATATGGCTGCAGACATCAATGCCCCTATCTATCTGGGAGCCCGTATCGATGATTATGTGACTGCTTTGGAAAAAATGGGTTATCAAAAGGAGCAGGTAACCAAAATACTCATCACCCATAAACATCCTGATCATACAGGAGAACTACGCGCTTTTCCGAATGCGAAAATCTATATTTCCCGGGTTGAGGCTGATGCTATGAAACTACAGGGTGACAATGTCGTCCGGGTGGACTTTACGGATGGTGCTTATGGGAGTTTTGACCGGTGCCAAAAGATTGTCCCCGGAGTCTACTATATCTTTGCTCCTGGGCATACCACCGGCAACAGCATCATCATCGTGGAGCAGGAGGGGCTTCATTATGTTATCCATGGAGATGTGACCTACACCGATGAAGCGCTTTATGAAAACAAGCTCTCTATTGCTACCGAGGATAAAGCTGCGGCCAGGGATACCCTGAATCGGTTGCGTACCTTTATTACGGAACACCAGGTTATTTATCTGTCGACACATACGCCTTTAGGTTACGAAAATCTGGATAACCAGAAAGTCGTAGATTTAGCTCATATGCCCAAACCCATTCCGCCAAAGATGGATTATGGTGTTCAACAGACAACAGGAAAATATGTCTGTTCCGTTTGTGGTACAGTTTACGATCCCGCGGTGGGGGACCCGGAACATGGCATTCCGGCCGGTACTTCCTTTGAGGATTTGCCTGCTGACTGGAAATGCCCCGTCTGCAAACAAAGCAAAGATAAATTTAACCGGGCATGAGAAAGAAAAGCATACTGTTCGTGGCTAATGCCTGTATAGGTCTTTATTGAGCTGGTTTTGAGCGGGCTGCACAATCTTAAGCAAGTGCGCAGCCTGCTTTTTACGTATGTTAAAAACAACTGAAAAAGGGAGGATTACGCCAATGGCCAAACCTACAAAAATCTATCTGAGCGAAGTGATGATGCCCAGTCAGACCAACCCTAGTGGCAATGTCCATGGGGGAGAGCTCATGAAGATGATGGACTCTACCGCCTATGCAGCGGCCCGGAAGTACAGCCGGGGGAATGTGGTGACTGCCCGGGTGGATGAACTGGAGTTTCATACGCCTATTCTGATTGGCGACTTGGTGACCTGTACAGCGGAAGTTATCTATGTTGGCCGTACCTCCATGGAGGTAGCCGTCAATGTGGAAGTTGAAGTATTAGAAGCAGAGCAGGGGCCTCAGCATGCCCTTTCGGCCTACTTTACCATGGTGGCGTTAGACCGGAACGGACGACCCATGACGGTACCGCCGCTGGAAATTGAAAGTCCTGCCCAAAAAGCCGCCTTTGCCGCTGCGCAAAAACGCCATGAGCTCTATCATGAACGGAAAAAACAACGGGATGAAGAACGGCGGAAGCAGCAAAGCGTCAAGAACAAAGCGGCAAAAGAATAATTGCACTGGATTTTTTACAAAAAAATTGTAAAAAACCAAATAAAAGCCATATAAAGGTCACAAACTATACCTATAATGAGGATGTAATCAAGAACAGGAACGGCTAATACGGAAGGGAATGGTGATTGTGGTACCAGATAAGAAAGAACATCTGCAAAAGGATATCGTTATCATCGGTGCTGGCATGGCCGGACTTACGGCGGCCCTTTATGCCGGACGCATGAATCTGTCGGTTTTAGTGCTGGAGTCAGCCTTAGTCGGTGGTCAGATTGCTAATGCCACAGGTATTGAAAACTATCCGGGACTTCCTGGCGTGGCCGGCAAGGATTTGATTGGCACCCTGCAGCAACAGGCAGAGAACTTTGGCGCCGTAATCGATGAATTCGATGCGATTGAACGTGTAAGTTTGACGCCGGAACGCAAGATTATCGAAACCGAAGCGCATATCTATGAGGCGGGATGCGTCATCATTGCCTCGGGAATGGAGCGGCGCAAGCTTCCCTTGCCGGAAGAGAAAAAATACGCCGGGAAAGGGGTACATTATTGTGAGCTCTGTGACGGGCACCTCTATCAGGACAAAGTGATTGCCGTCATGGGAGGAGGAAATGCCGCTGTAGATGCAGCAAATTTCCTGACCAAATACGCCAAGAAACTTTATCTCCTGCATCGTTCACAATTGCGTGCCGATGAATCGTCGCGCGAAAAGTTGAAGGATAAGCAAAATGTGGAAATCCTGCTGGAAACCGATGTGGTGGCCTTAAAGGGTGAGAAACGTCTGGAAACCGTTGAAATCCATGACAAAGCCAACGATACCCATCGGGAATTGGCCGTAGATGGTATTTTTGTCAATATCGGTGTTACTCCCAACACCGAACTGTTCAAGAATGATATCAAACGGGCGGCAGATGGCCGAATCGAAGCTGGCGAAGACTGCCGCACCAATATTCCCGGGGTATTTGCTGCCGGTGATGTGCGCAGCAAAGAGGTACGACAACTTACCACTGCCGCAGCCGATGGAACAACAGCGGCAATTTTAGCGGAAAAATATCTATCGAAAATGAGAAAGGGGTAATGCTCTATGGTAAAGGTTTATTCCATTCATAATTGTCCTTGGTGTGACAAAGTAAAAAAATATCTGAAATCCCGCAATGTGGATTATCAGGAGTGCAATATTGAAGATGACGCAGCAGCATTGGCAGAATGCCAGGCGCTGACCAATGATGAAGCAGTTCCTGTAGTAACTGTTGATGGCAAGGAATATGTACTGGGCTTTGATAAGGGCAAAATTGATGCCATGCTGGGCCTTAACTAAATAATAAGAGACAGTTGAAAGGAGAAACGAACATGAGTGTATATGATTTTACGGTAAAGACCAATCGTGGTGAAGAAAAATCTCTGGGGGACTATAAGGGAAAGGTGCTCATCATTGTGAACACGGCCAGCAAATGTGGTTTTACCCCCCAGTATAAAGAACTGCAGGATCTTTATGATAAATATAAGGATCAGGGGTTGGAAATCCTCGGCTTCCCCTGCAACCAGTTTGGTGCCCAGGAACCCGGTTCCAACGAAGAGGTACAGACCTTCTGCCGTAAAAATTACGGTGTCAGCTTCCAGATCTTTGAAAAAGGTGATGTCCGCGGCGAAACCGCACAGCCCTTATTCCAGTATCTCACCAAGGAAAAAGGCTTTAAGGGCTTTGACGAAAAACACGAAATTGCAGCTGTATTGCTGGATGCCTTGAAGAAGAACTTCCCGGAATATTTGGAAGGTGACGGCATCAAATGGAACTTCACCAAATTCCTCATCGACCGGGAAGGCAACGTAATTGAACGCTTTGAACCCACCACCACTCCGGCGAATATGGTCCCGGCCATTGAAAAACTTTTGTAATCCCCTTGTATAAGTGAATAATCATGAACAAGGAGCTGTGAAAAACATAAAGCTTTCTTCAAAACAGAAGGTTTTATGTTTCTTCCCAGCTCCTTGTCTTTTTCTTTTGGGCATGAAAGTCCTCAGTACAGCTCCAGCGTAGATTTATCCTGTATTTTATTACACGATATTGACGAGGTCGTTTAAAAGAGTTAATATAATGTTGTTTAATACGTGTAATTATTTACATAAATCGTACTGTGGGAGGGAAATATTCATGAAGAAATGGCTGAGGAAGATCTTTCAGTGGATGAAAGGACATCCTTTGGGAAGTCTGGTCGTGGTGTTTGTGCTGATTGTGGCCGGGGGGGCAGGGATGGCGCAGGCGGAAAAGATACCGCAGCTGGCTTGTTCACCCTGTCATGTGATGGAGCCTTATGTTGAAGGGTATCATCAGGGGGAACTGCTGGCACAGAAGCATCAGCAGGCAGGGGTTGCCTGTATCGACTGTCATGAAAATGGAATTGAGGACAAGGTTAAGGAGACGGTCTGGTATGTGACGGATGATTTTGATGATCCGCCGGCTAAGCGTCATTTTGACAATCAGATGTGTACGAAATGCCACACGAACCTCGATGAAATTGTGACAAAGACAGATCAGGGCAATGGGGTGAATCCGCATGATTCGCATCTGGGCGATCTCACCTGTTCGGATTGTCATCGGATGCATCAGAAGTCCAAGGCGGCCTGCCAGGATTGTCATGATTTTGAATTTCTGAAACAGCTGCCGCCGGAATGGCAGAAGGTCAAGAAGATTGCGGAATAAGCGCGGACAGGGGGCAAAAAAATGAAATTATCCAGACGAAATTTTATTAAGGACGGAGCGCTGTCCATGGCTGGTGTTTTTACGGCATCACTGCTCAGCGGCTGTGGAAACGGTCGGCATCATGAATTGGATGAGAATGGCAAGTTCAAGCGGGAGCCGGAGGAGCCGCCGTTTATGAAGGCACCGGCTCCCATCGATGACAGTCTGATTACGCAGACAGAGGCGGCTGATGTTGTGATTGTCGGGGCTGGTATGAGCGGCCTGTGTGCGGCGATTTCGGCGGCGGAAGAGGGCGCTCGCGTTATTGTGCTCGAGAAGACGAATACGGTGAATTTCCGCGGGTATGATTATGCAGCGGTGAATTCCCGTGTCCAACAGCAGGTAGGAAACGATATCGATCCCGTGGATGTTACACGGGAAATTATGCGCTTTGGCGCCTATAAGCCTAATCAGAAGGTGGTCATGCAATGGGTTAAGCACAGTGGTCATGTCAACGACTGGCTGCTTGATATGGCCCTGGCGAAAGGCTGTAAAGTTCAACATATCTGGACTAAGGATGAGATGGTGGCGGAGGGGGCGACGCTGCCGACACGGCCGTCAATGACCTTTGTGTTAGAGCCGACACAGGAGGCCATCGAAAAGGCACCGAAGGGGATGATTGGCGGCAAGCCGGTTATTGCGATGGCGTATACCCTGCTTTCTACGGCCCAGGATAAGGGCGTGGATATCCGTTTTAAGATGCCGGCAGTGCAGCTGGTCCGCGAGGAGAATAATACCGGCCGCGTTAGTGCTGTCATTGCGCAGGACAAGAATGGAGCTTATCGGAAATTTACAGCCAGCAAAGGCGTAATTCTCTGCGCCGGGGATTATGGTCATGATGAGGAAATGCTGCATTATTATATTCCCAGTTCGGATACGGTGAAAATCAACCTTTATCCGAGCAAGGCCAATACCGGTGATGGACATAAGATGGGCCTCTGGGTCGGTGCGGATATTGATGAGGGACCGCATGCGCCGATGTATTTCGATTTTGGTATGGTCGATGCGCCAGGCTTGGCAGATTCGGTTATGCGCCAGCCCTGGCTGTCGCTGAACAATTATGGAGAGCGTTTTGCCAATGAAGATGTGCCATACCCGTTTATTGCCAATGGCGTCCGGCAGGAACCGGATTACACGAAATGGAATATCTGGGATTCCAAGTGGCCGGTGGAGGCGCCGGCGATGCATCAGACGGCCTGTAAATCGCTGAAGAGTGTGTATCATAATCCGGAGCGGCTCAAGAAACTCATTGCGGAAAATGTCGTAAAATCGGCGAACAGCCTTGAGGAACTAGCCCGGAAGATGAAACTGCCGTATGAAAAGGTGAAAGCGGAGATTGACCGCTATAACGAACTGGCACGAAAAGGGTTCGATGATGATTTCTATAAGCGGAAGGAATGTCTGACGACCATCGAAAAGCCTCCTTTCTATGCGGCACATATTTCCATCGCCCTGCTGGTTACGCTGGGCGGACTTAAAATCAATGAGCACATGCAGGTATTGGACAAGAAAAAACAGATTATTCCGGGACTCTATGCCGCAGGCAATAATTCCGGCAGTTTCTATGCCAACGATTACTGCATGACGGTTATGGGCAATAGTCATGGGCGTGCTTATACGTTTGGTTATCTGGCAGGCAAGCACATTATGGGCAAGTCGTTTTGATTTTTCAGGCGAAGAAGGTGGAGAAAAAGGGGGTGAAATATCCCTTTATATGGATATATAGTGTGCTTGTATAAAATACAGAGCCCCCCATCCGTTAGATCAAGAAATCTAACGGATGGGGGGCTCTGTAAAATTATCAACGTGTTTTATGCAAATTGCAGTTTTTCGGGAAGTTCCTGCTGATAGTATTCCGTTCATGCGTGGTAATGGGCAAGCGGGGGAGTAATTTTCTGTTTCCCGCTAAAACGACCCCTTCGGAAAATAGGACTGTCCAGTTACCTGCCCGGGCGCAAGGTGGCCAAAAAGCTTAAACACACTCTTGTGGGCCTTAGTGTAAAATATTTCTCGGTTTATACATCAAATTTTCATGCAGGGGATTGCTGTAACGGGTGGAAGAACCATATCCCGCAGCAGCAGACAGCGCCTGCTGTACCTCCCGGCGCTGCAGGTGATTATCCAGTTCCTCCGCCGGCTCCGAGGTATCAGCCAGCACCTGCCCATCCCGGTCCAGAATGGTAATGCGCAGATGTGTTTCCTGGCTGATGGTATCGGTGATGGATTTGAGGTCTGGATCCTTGGCCCAAAGCTTATCCGCCAATGCCGTTTCGATGATGCGGGCATTGCAGAGCAGCGCCTCCTGTTCCTGCTGCATGGTATTATTATAGAAAAAATTCAGCAAAAATACCCCCAAGCCCGCCAAGGAAATGCAAATAACCAGCAGGATGGAGGTAACAAAGCGACGAGTAATGGTTGTTTTCAGCATAATCGGCCTCCCCAATGCACCAAATATCTATCCTTTATTTTAGCACAAATGAAGCGGAGGACCGCCCAATTAACAAAAACTTTACATTTTACTTCTACCGGAATATCATCGCGGCAGGGTGCGCCAGAAGAAAATTCCCAGACCCGTAAAGCCGATCATGATATAACCCAATCCCTGAATGAAGTCCGGCCAAGGCAATGTCCCAGCCAACATGCCAACACTGCCTAGAAAAGTCTGGACGAAATTAATCATAGCCGCGGCGGTGCCCACATTTCTATCCATTTCCCGCAGCAGTATATCCATGCTAAAGGGACGTACCATAGACTCAATGATGGTGAAGGGCAGAAAGGCCAGCAGGAAATACAGTGCCCCCCAGGGGCCGCCCAACATTACCGCCATGGCACTGGCAAGCGCAAAGGCAAAGGACATGCCAATCAAGCGATTGTTGGAAAAGCTGCTCTTTAGCCGCAGGTATAGGATAGGCCCTACAACAGCTGCAGCGGAATTTACAGCAAAGTAATAACTGTACTGCTGAGCGGATAACTGGAATTGCTCGATATAGACAAAGGAGGAAACCGCCAAATAAGCCATATAGGGAGCTGCCAGCAGGGAAAACATCAGGAGAATCTGCATGAACCTCCGGTATTTCAGCAACTGCCCCAACAGCGAAAAGGAAGCAATCAGGCTGTCCTGATAGCGTTTTTCTGCGGGCAAGGGGTCCGTCAGCAGGCAGGCCAACAGAATATTTACGCACCCTAAGGCAGTCAACAGATAAAAGGCCCCTTGCCAGGAGGTAAACGTAAGCAGCATACCGCCAATGATGGGGGCACACATGGGCGCAATAACCCCCAGGGCCTGGCTGATGGCCAAAATTCTGGTCATCAGCGAATCGCTGAAACACTCCTTAATCAGGGCCGTGGCCACGGTAATGATAGCACCAGCCCCCACAGCCTGCAGGATACGCCCACCAATCAACATGTAGACATTGCCGGACAAGGCACAGAGCAAAGAAGCCAGCGTATAGAGTACCGCACTGCCGATAAGTACAGGCTTACGTCCATACTTATCACTGACCGGTCCAAAAAAGACGATGCTAATGGCAAAAAACACAAAAAATGACGACAAGGTCAGCCCCACCAGAAAGCTATTCGCACCAAAATAGTCGCCCATTTCCGGCAAAGCGGGCAGATAAAGGTCTGTAGACAAGGGAATGAACATATTCATAAAGGTGATAAAACCCACCAAAACCGGGGTAGAAAGATATTTCTGGGTAATCATCAAAAACCTCCTCCAGAATAAAACAAAAAAGCTGGATAAGATTCCGGTTGCCCGTCATCTTATCCAGCGCCTATGCACCCTCCGATGTAATAGGTATAATAACACATACGCTGGAATATGGCAAGCTCTCTTGGCCTGTAAGTTTTATCTTCGCATATCTTTACAAAAATCAAGGATATGTATTGACATACGTAAATATATGTGATATTTTATACACATGCAAAGGACAAAGGAGTCTGGTTGATGAATATCAGCTCCTTTGTCCTTTGTCATTTTCATAAAGAACGTATGTCTCTGCAGATCATGACAGGGACAGCCAGGAGTGATGATGAACAATGGCGTTCGAGACAGAATTTGTTTCGAACGCTATTTTTTTATTTGCTTTTCAGAATTTCTATGATGAGCAAATAAGAACATTAGGCAAAAGTCCATAATTGAAAAAGAAAGGAAGACGTATATGATTCATTTAGATGGAAAATCCTTGACCCTGGAAGAGGTCATACGCGTTGCCTGCAAAGGAGAAGAGTCCTGTTTAAGTCCGGTAGGAGAGGAACAGATTAAAGCCAGCCGTAAGATTGTCGATCGCATTTTGGAAGAAGAACAACCCGTCTATGGTGTTTCCACAGGATTTGGCGATTTCAGCAAGGTATTCATTCCCAAGGAAGAGCGAGCAAAGCTGCAACGCAATCTGATCTTGAGCCACGCCACGGGTGTGGGGCAGCATTTATCTTTTGAAGTGGTACGGGCAGCCATGCTCCTGCGCGTCAATTCCCTGGCCAAAGGCTATTCTGGCATCCGTCTGGAAACAGTGCAGTTGCTGCTTGACCTATTGAACCACAAGATTACACCGGCGATTCCCTGCAAGGGCTCTGTCGGTGCCAGTGGGGACCTGGCACCTCTTTCCCATATGGTTTTGGTCATGCTGGGGGAAGGCGAGGCCTATGTGGACGGAAAATTGCTACCGGGCAAAGAAGCTCTGGCTTGTAAAGGTTTATCGCCTATCGTGCTCAGTGGCAAAGAAGGGCTTGCTTTAATCAATGGAACCCAAATCATGACGGCTGTGGGCTGTATTGTCTGGCAGGAAGCCGTAAATCTGATGAAGGCTGCCGATATCGCAGCGGCCTTGAGTCTTGAAGGGTTAAAGGGAACCCGGGCAGCCTTTGATCCACGAATCAGTCAGGTTCGTCCCTATCCCGGACAGATAGCTACCACAGAAAACATGCGGAAGCTGACGGAAGATAGTGCCATCATTGCCTCCCATATTCATTGCCAAAAGGTACAGGATGCCTATTCCCTGCGCTGTGTTCCTCAGGTTCATGGAGCCTCTAAGGAAGCCTTGGCACAGGCAACGCGAACCCTAAACATTGAAATCAATGCCGTTACCGATAATCCACTGATTATGCCGGATACAGGAGAAGCCATTTCCGGCGGCAATTTCCATGGCCAGCCAATTGCCTTGGTGATGGATTATCTGAAACTGGCTATAGCCGAATTGGGCAATATATCCGAACGGCGGACGAACCGGCTGCTGGATATGCATCTTAGTGATTTACCTCCCTTTTTGACGGCTTTTCCCGGTGTGGATTCCGGTCTGATGATTACGCAATACGTGGCGGCATCCCTGGTATCCGAAAACAAAGTACTGGTTCATCCCGCCAGTGCCGATTCCATTCCCACATCAGCTAATCAGGAAGACCATGTGAGCATGGGAACCATTGCCGCCAGACAAGCCCGGGAAATTTTGGACAATGTGTTGCATATTCTGGCCATTGAAATCATGGCTGCTGTTCAAGGAATTGACTTTCTTGCACCACTAACTCCGGGCACGGGCACAACCGCCGCTCATCGAGGAGTTCGTTCCATTTTACCTCATTTGGAAAAAGATCGGTTCCTGTCACCAGAAATCAAAAAACTTCATGATTATATTGCCAGCGGTGAATTGGTTGCTGGCGTGGAAAAAGTTTGCGGCCCTCTGCAGATTTAATACAGTTACAAGGAGGAAATGAATATGAAAAAATCACTGTTTGCAGGACTTATACTGACTTTATGTCTGCCCTTTCTGATGGGCTGTGGCAAGGATACGTCAGCGGATAATCCTTCTGCTGTCAGCACACCTAAGATTGTGGTGGGACTGGATGATAACTATCCCCCTATGGGGTTCAAGGATAAAAACAATACCATTACCGGTTTTGACGTGGATATAGCGAAGGAAGCGGCCAAACGCCTGGGGAGGGAAGTTGAATTCAAAGCCATCGACTGGGATAGTAAAGAAGCTGAACTCAAGAGCAAGCGCATCGATGTGCTCTGGAACGGACTGGATATAACGGAAAAACGCAAGGAAAACATGGCCTTTTCTGAGCCCTATATGGAAAACCGGCAGATTGTCTTTGTACGAAAGGATAGTGTGGATACCATTCATTCCGTAGCGGATTTGCAGGGAAAAGTCATCGGTACTCAAAGTGGTGGAACAGCAGAGGAATACCTTGACAATCATGCTGAATTGAAAAACAACCTGAAGGAGGTCAAGAAGTATACGGATTACATCTCTGCTTTCATGGATTTGGAAAATGGACGCCTAGATGCCATTGTCTCCGATGAAATCACTGGCCGTTATTATCTGAGCAAACACCCGGAAAGTCTGGCGGCATTGGATGTGGTAGTTGGTCCTGTCAGCGATTTTGGTATTGGCTTCCGTAAAGACGATACGGCTCTGCGCACTGAGATTCAGAAAGTCATGGATGCGATGAAAGAAGATGGTACACTGGCCAGAATTTCTGAAAAATGGTTTGGCAAGGACATCATGAAAAAATAAGCAGACAATGGGGGATATGAATATGGACAAGATACTGCAGTATATGCAGCCAATGCTGGAAGGCTCCGAGCTGACGCTGGAGATTTTTCTGCTCACCTTCGCCATGGTATTGCCACTGGGATTGCTGGCGGCTTTAGGACGAACTTCCCGCTTTCGTCCACTGCAGCTGCTGTTAGAACTTTATATCTGGCTCATGCGGGGAACGCCGTTGATGCTGCAGCTCTTGTTTGTCTATTTTGCCCTGCCGCTGGCTGGTATCAAACTGCCGGATATCACAGCAGCTTTATTGGCTTTCACCATGAACTATACGGCCTACTTTGCCGAGATATTCCGGGCCGGCATCCAGTCCATTAATAAAGGACAGTATGAAGCGGCCAAGATGTTGGGCATGAGTTATTCCCAGACCATGTACCGCATCATTGTTCCTCAGATGGTACGGCGGGTCCTGCCCCCCATGAGCAATGAAACCATCAATCTGGTAAAGGATACTTCGCTGATTTATATCCTGGCCATGAATGATCTGCTGCGAGCAGCCCGTACCATCGTGCAGCGGGAATTTGACATGACGCCCTTTGTGGTGGCTGCTGGTTTTTATCTGCTGATGACCTTTATCCTCACCTGGATATTCAACCGTCTGGAAGCACATTTCAGTAAATATGAATAGGAGGGAATGAACATGCATAAAAAAATGATGGTAAATGCCCATGGTATCCGTAAACAGTTCAATGGACAGGAGGTTCTTTCCGGCATCGATGTGGAAGTCAGACAAGGAGATGTACTGGCCATTATCGGGCCCAGTGGCTCCGGTAAGTCTACTCTGCTGCGCTGCATCAATCGTCTGGAGGAAGTTGATGGCGGTTGGATTCAGATTGAAGGGGATATGTTTGTGGAAGAAAATGATTTAGGGGAAGTGGTCTATGCTGAACCGGAAAAATCCAAAGAGATTCAAGGACGAATGGGCATGGTCTTTCAGCAGTTCAACCTTTTTCCCCATATGACCGTTATAGAAAATCTGGTCGAAGCACCCATCCATGTAAAAAAGCAGACCAAGGAGGAAATCCTGCCCTTGGCAGAAGATCTCTTGCAGCGGGTGGGCCTGTCCCATAAAAAGGATGCCTACCCTGGGCGGCTTTCCGGTGGACAGCAGCAGCGCGTGGCTATTGCGCGGGCGCTGGCCATGCAGCCGGATATCATGCTTTTCGATGAACCCACGTCTGCCTTGGATCCGGAACTGACCGGTGAGGTGCTTCATACCATGCGGGAACTGGCCGAAGAACATATGACCATGATTGTGGTGACCCATGAAATGCATTTTGCCCGGGAAGTGGCAAATCGTGTACTCTTCATGGCCGATGGCAATGTGGTTGAGGCAGGAACCCCTGAAGAAATCTTTGAACATCCGCAACAGCCGCGCACACGAGAATTCTTGCAGAATATGTTGTAATCCGAATAGAAAAGGTGATGAAATGAACGATAAGTTGAAAATCAATCGGGCCAGACTACTGTCCCGTCTGGATGCCTTAGGCGAAATTGGACGAAACAGTGCTGGTGGCATTGACCGTCAACTGGGCAGTGAGGCGGATGAAAAGGGGCGCTTATGGCTGCGCAAGTGCTGGCAGGAAGAATTGGGACTTCAGGTAATTGCCGATGGTATAGCCAATCTTTGGGGAATGCAACCATCCCCATCTTCCAGCAAACCAATTCTTTTAGGCTCGCACCACGACACAGTGCCCAATGGTGGTAAATACGATGGAGCATTAGGGGTGCTGATGGCTACGGAAATTCTGCAAACCCTGCAGGAACAGCAAGTGAAACTTCAACATCCCCTGCAGTTGATTTCCTTTACCGGCGAAGAACCCAATGACTTTTCGGTATCGACTCTGGGTTCCAAGGTGCTTTGTGGACGCCTGGATGCCGAGCAGGTCAGCCGGATGCGCCATCGGAGGACCGGTGAAACGCTTCCTCAGGCATTGGCACGGCTGGGAGGGAATATACAGGAGGTCGATGCAGCTCGCTTGGCTCCAAATCGGATTGCGGCTTTTCTGGAATGTCATATTGAACAGGGAAGAATTCTGGATGAAAAACGACAGGCCATAGCCCCGGTTTCCTGTATTACCGGCATTTATCGGGAAATCATCACCGTCTGCGGCGAAAGCAATCATGCGGGAACAACTCATTACAAGGACCGGCAGGATGCACTGGCAGCTGCGGCAGAAATCATTTTGGCGGCAGAAACCATCATGACCAAATTCGACCCTGCTGAAATTGCAGCTACCGTGGGCAGGCTGAAGGTAGTCCCTAATGCCTCCAATATCGTGCCGGGAAAGGTGATGCTTTCCCTGGATTTACGCACAGCAAATCCAAGATTGCGGCAACAAGCCTTAGCATTCTGGCAGGAAGAACTGGCAAATATTCAGAGTCGCCGCTCCATAAAAATCCAACGGGAACTGAATCTTGATCAGCAGGAAATGCCCATGGATGCGGAGGTGATTCAGGCCTTGCAGGATGCAGCTGAATCTACGGTACAGGGCACAGAACCCTTGGTGAGCATGGCTGGCCATGATGCTGCCAATATGGCCCGGCTTACAAAGTCGGGAATGTTGTTCGTCCGTACCACAGAGGGATACAGCCATTGTCCCCGGGAAACCGCCCCAGACGATGCCATTGAGATAGCAGCCAATACGTTGTTGCAAGCTGTATTGTTGCTGGATAGGAGATTGGATGCAGATGCTTAGAACCATTATTGAACCGGAAGCTTGTTTCTGGGAAAACCGCTTACAAAAGGGGATAGGAATTCTCGTGACAGACGGTACTATCACAGCGATTGGACCGGCGGCTGCGCTGAAGGAAGAATATCCCGGCTCCAGCATCAGCCACTGGGATAATCTAGCCTTGGTTCCAGGAACGGTCAATGCCCATAACCACAGTTTCCAGAGCTTGTTGCGGGGCATTGCTGCCGACAGGCCCTTCCTGGAATGGCGGGATGAATCCCTTTATAAGTATTCCCCCAAAATGCGTCCCCAGGATATCTATACGGGAGCCCTCTTTGCCTTTGCCGAGATGATGAAGTGTGGTGTTACCACGGTCTGTGATTTCTTTTATCTGCACAATGACGGAGTAGAAGGGGATGAAGCCGTCATTCAGGCTGCCCGGGATATTGGCATACGACTGGTGCTGGCCAGAACGATGTACGACTGGCAGGGAGCCCCTGCAGGCTATGTGGAGACGGTACAGCAGGCCTACGAAAACACGGGACAGCTTATGCAGAAGTATCCCGGCGGTATGACTAAGGTACTGCCGGCACCGCATAGTCTTCATGCGGCCAGTCCCGAAATGGTGCAGGCCGGCTGGGATCTAGCCCACAAATTTCAGACGCCCTTTCATATCCATGTATCGGAGGAGCGCTTTGAAGTCGAACAAGTTCGCAAAACCTTCGGCACAACACCCTTGCGCTATCTGGATAAACTGGGCGTAGCAGATGAACGGTTGTGTATCATTCATGGTGTATGGCTGGAACAGGAGGAAATCGAATGCATGGGACAGCAGGGCTGCCGTTTGATTTACTGTCCTTCCAGCAATATGTTTTTAGCTGACGGGATTACCGATATTCCGGCCTTCCTGCGCCAGCACATTCCGATTGCACTGGGCAGTGATGGTGCCTGCGGCAATAACCGAATCAGCGTCTTTGAAGAGATGCGAATGGTGTCTTTGTTGCAAAAAGCCCGGACACTGGATGCTCTTTGCGTCAATTATCAAGATGCCATGGACATGGGCACACGGCAGGGAGCTGGTGTTCTGGACCTGCCGGTAGGAGAGTTGGCTCCGGGGAAAGCGGCGGATTTTGTCGGCCTCAGGCTGGATGATTTTTCCCTGCAGCCATTGAGTCAAGCTGACCAATTCCTGCCCAATCTGATCTATTCTCTGCAGCCGACGGCCATCGACCGGGTAATGGTTAATGGCGTGGAAACAGTACGTCATAACCGCTTGTTGAATATGACCGAAGCACAGGTTTTGTCCCACGTAAAAAACACGATGAATTATCTGGAAGCATAAGGAGCTGTTGAATATGTATGAAGAACATCGCTTTACCATTGAACCAGAAAAAATCCTGCCGAAAATGCCTTCCTTTGTCCCCGGAATACGGCGGGCACCATCCCGGGGCTTTCATTTGACTCAGGCGCAGACCGAGACCGCCCTAAAGAATGCCCTGCGCTATGTGGACCCCAGTCTGCACGAAGCCTTGATTCCCGAATTTCTTCAGGAACTGACCACCTATGGTCGTATTTATGCCTATCGCTTCCGTCCCCAGGGACGCATCTATGGTAAGCCCATTACCGCGTACCCGGGCCATTGCTTGGAAGGAAAGGCTTTTCAGGTCATGATGGACAACAATTTGGATTTCGAAGTGGCTCTTTATCCTTATGAACTGGTAACCTATGGGGAAACGGGAAGTGTCTGTCAGAACTGGCTGCAGTATCGTCTGATCCAGAAATACCTGCAGGTCATGACGGACCAACAGACCCTGGTGGTGGAATCTGGTCATCCTTTAGGCCTCTTCAAGTCCCGCCCCGATGCGCCCAGAGTCATCATCACCAATGCCATGATGGTGGGGATGTTCGACAATCAGCAGGATTGGGAGATTGCCGAGGAAATGGGGGTAGCCAACTACGGTCAGATGACCGCAGGGGGCTGGATGTATATCGGCCCCCAGGGAATTGTCCATGGAACTTACAATACCCTGCTGAATGCAGGCCGCTTGCATTTGGGAATTCCCCATGACGGCGATTTGCGGGGAAAACTCTTTATCAGCTCCGGCCTGGGAGGGATGAGCGGCGCTCAGCCCAAGGCCGTGGAAATTGCCGGCGGCATTGGGGTTATTGCTGAAGTGGATGCTTCCCGTATCGATACGCGGCAGACTCAGGGGTGGGTCCAGGAACGCTATCAGGATTTGGATCAGGTATTTGCTTCGGTGAAAAAACATCAGGCCAGAAATCAAGCCGTATCGATTGCCTATGAAGGAAATATCGTGGATTTATTGGAATATGTGGTGAACCAGCACATCCATGTAGACCTCCTAAGTGATCAAACCTCTTGCCATGCAGTCTACGATGGAGGATATTGTCCTCAGGGCCTGACCTTTGCTCAGCGTACGACCATGCTGGCTGCTGATCGCCCGCAGTTCATAGAACTGGTCAATAAAAGCCTGCGTCATCATTACGAACTGATTCGTGCCTGTGTGAATGAAGGGACTTATTTTTTCGATTATGGAAATGCGTTCCTCAAGGCCGTCTACGATGCCGGAGTCAAGGAACTTTCCAGGAATGGCATCGATGACAAGGATGGTTTTACCCTGCCTTCCTATGTGGAAGATATCATGGGTCCTCAGCTCTTCGATTATGGGTATGGCCCCTTTCGCTGGGTATGTCTGAGCGGTAAGCCAGAAGACCTCATCGCCACCGATAAAGCCGCCATGGCTTGTATCGATCCGAACCGGCGCTATCAGGACCGGGATAATTACAATTGGATTCGCGATGCCGAAAAGAATCAGCTGGTGGTAGGTACCCAGGCTCGTATACTCTATCAGGATGCAGAAGGACGTATACGGATTGCCTTGAAATTCAATGAACTGGTACGGGAAGGAAAGATTGGTCCCGTCATGATGGGGAGGGACCACCACGATGTCAGTGGTACGGATTCTCCTTTCCGGGAAACTGCCAACATCAAAGATGGCAGCAATGTTATGGCGGATATGGCCATTCAGTGTTATGCCGGCAATGCAGCCCGGGGCATGAGCCTCTGTGCCCTGCATAACGGCGGTGGCGTAGGTATCGGCAAATCCATCAATGGTGGTTTTGGTCTGGTACTGGACGGCAGTAAACGGGTAGATGACATCATCCGCAGTGCCCTGCTTTGGGATGTCATGGGAGGTGTAGCCCGCAGGAGCTGGGCACGCAATATCCATTCGCTGGAAACTGTGCGCAAATACAATCAGGATTTTGCCGGCGAAAGCCATATCACCGAACCATGTCTAGCTGATGAGCAAATGGTCGCCCAGGCCGTAGCCACCCATTTTCAGTCGATGAGGTGATATTCATGAAACATACGGTATTGCGCCATATTCACCAGATTGCCACCCCCATAGGCCAAACAGCCCGCAGGGGGCCACAGATGAAACAATTGCGCCTGATTGAAGATGGTGCAATTTGGATTGCTGGGGATAAGATCCGCATGGTTGACAGTGATTCCACTGTGATAGCAGCCTTGCCAGACTTACCGGAGATTCATTGGGTGGATGCCAAAAATAAATGCGCTATCCCTGGTTTTGTGGATGCCCATACCCATTTTCTCTTTGCAGGTACCCGTGCTCAGGAATTTGATGAACGATTGGCAGGCGTGGCTTATTTGGACCTTTTGGCTAAGGGTGGAGGTATCTGCAGTACCATGCAGGCCGTACGAGAAGCATCCGCTGAAGAATTATTCCAACAAGGGAAAGAAACACTGCAGGAAATGCTTCAATTTGGCATTACCACTTTGGAAGGGAAAAGCGGCTACGGATTGAATGAGCCGGATGAATTAAAACAACTGGCCGTAATGAAACGCTTGGATCAGGAACAGCCCATTACTATTCTTCGCACTTATCTGGGGGCTCATGCAGTGCCGCCAGAATATGCGAAAAACAGTAATGGGTATGTGGATTTTATCCGAGAAAACATGCTGCCCCAAATTGAAGAACGTGCTTTAGCGGACTACGTGGATGTATTCTGTGAAAAAGGGGTGTTCAATTTGGCACAAAGCCGGGCAATTCTGGAGCGGGCTAAGGAACTTGGTTTTTCCTTAAAGCTTCACGCCGACGAAATGACCTCCATCGGTGGTGCCGGTCTGGCCTGTGAACTGAATGCCCTGTCAGCAGACCATCTGCTGTCCATAAGTCACGAGGATATTCATCGCTTGGCGGACAGTAATACCATTGCGGTCCTGCTGCCGGCTACGGCCTTTTGCATGCGCCGTCCCTATGCACCGGCCCGCCAGCTTATCCAACAGGGCGCCGCTGTGGCCTTGGCCAGTGATTTCAATCCAGGGAGCTGCTATACCTATTCCACAGCGCTGCTTTTTGCTCTGTCGGTCATCCAAATGCAAATGACTACTGCCGAAGTATTGACAGGCATGACGCTGAATGGTGCTGCCGCCTTAGGTAAAGCCGCTGAAATCGGCAGTCTCGAGGCCGGTAAACAAGCAGATATTCTCCTGCTCAACGCACCGGATTACCGCTATTTGGCCTATAAGACCGGCGTTAACCTGGTGGAAAACGTATTCAAAGGAGGAGTTGCCTGTGAATTACCACATCATCGTCCCTGCTGAACAGCACACAACTGCCTGGTCTGGCGGCCTGACTAGAGAACTATACCTGCAGGAACCCACCAGTTCTTATAAGCAAAGGAATTTTACCTTACGAATCAGTACAGCTACTGTAGAAGCCGAAACATCCATTTTCACGAATTTACCGGAATACCAACGCTGTCTGATGGTACTGTCAGGACAGGTCAGTTTGCGGCATGGACCAGGAGAGTTTCAAAGGCTGCAACCCTTCCAGCCCCATTATTTTGATGGGGGAGTAACAACCATCAGTCAGGGAATTTGTCAGGATTTTAACGTGATGTGGCATAAAGAAGCGCCTTTCCAAATAACCATCCAATGTATTACCAGAGAAAATTGGCAACACTCGACGGTTGGCACAGATTTTTTCTATGCCTATGATGGGGATTTTCTTCTCTATGCTGATACAGAAGAGATTCTGCTGAAAAAAGGGGAGCTTTTGCATATCCAGGGTTCTATGGCCTACAAACTTAAACAAATAAACCAACAAAGCACCCATTTGATTCATATTGCATTGAATCAAAAATAATTACCATCATAAATCAAAGGGACTGCGAACTATCCCTTTTCATTACTATGTAGTGCGCTGACACAAAATGCAGAGCCCTCCATAAGTTAGATTTTTTGATTTAACTTATGGAGGGCTCTGTAAAATTATCGGTGCATTTTGGACAAATTGCAGTTTGTCACTGTTGCTGCGTGCCTCCTTTTTTTGTTACAGCGCAGTTGGCGCGGAGGTGGTAATACTTTTCGCCGTCCCACTAAATGGCCCACAAGCAAACATATGGGCTTTTTAGCCACCTGCGCCGGGCAGGTAACTGGACCGCGCTATTTTCCAAAGGGTTCGTTTTGGCGGGAAACAGAAAATTACTCCCCCGCTTGCCCCGAACCACGCATGAACGAAATACTATTGACATGGACTTCCCTTTCTCATCTGTTAAAAAGCGCCTTGTTCTATTTATCCAGCAAAGTTTCTTGTCAAATATGAAAAATAGCGGTATGATGTACATATAGATATATAAAAAATATATTTATCAAATACTGCATATAAAAAATATATAATAAAAGAAAGGAGCGAATATGGACTTAAAGCAATTAAATTATTTTCTGACCATTGTCAGGGAACAGCAAATCACTGCAGCCGCCAAGAAGCTCAACATGACCCAGCCGCCTTTGTCTCACCAGATGAAATTGTTGGAAAATGAATTGGGAACCCAGCTTTTTAGGCGCGGTTCCCAGTTTATCGAACTCACAGAGGGGGGACGATTGCTGGCCCGCCGAGCACAGCAGCTGTTGGACCTGGCCGAAACCACGACCCGGGAAATCGGTGAACTCAGCCAGACGCTGCAGGGAACCTTGTCCATCGGTACCATATCCTCTTCCGGCAGCATCCTGCTAAGTCCCGGCATGCAGAACTTCCACCGGGAATATCCCCATGTCCATTTTGAAATTCACGATGCCAATACCTATCAATTGATTGAAGAACTGGAAAAGGGGATTATCGAAATCGGCATTGTCCGGACCCCCTTCAATACCAGTCAATTCAATTGCCGGTTCCTGAATACAGAGCCCATGGCCGCCTTTATGACGGAGGAACTGGATTGGTGTACCCAGCGGGAAAGAATTACCGTCGAGGAACTGCATCAACGGCCCTTGATTATCTATCGGCGCTTCCAGCAGGTCCTGCAGGCCGTCTTTGATCAGAAACAGATTACACCGGAAATCTATTGTCGCAATGACGATGCCCGTACCACCATTCTCTGGGCCAATGCCGGTCTGGGAATAGGCATAGCACCAGCTTCTGCAGTGGACCTGGCCGCCCATGAGCACCTACACTGTAAAATAATCGACGAACCGGCCTTGGAAAACCATATTGCCGTCGTCTGGCGCCGCAATTCTCCCTTATCTAAGATTGGGGACCAATTCATGAAGGCTCTTTGTGGCCTGCCTTTGACGACAGAAGAAAATACAAAACAGGAGGAACAATAACATGTCCAACGAAGAAATGCAATCCGTTGTCGCATCCTGCCCAAATTTCTATTGGAAACTCTTCCAATCCACCTTTCTCATCAGTGCCTTTACCGTGGGGGGCGGTTTTGTCATCATTCCGCTATTGCGGGCCAAATATGTGGATGAGTATGGCTGGCTAAACGATAAGGAAACCCTGAATCTCGTATCCATCGCCCAGTCCATGCCAGGTGTGGTGGCCGTCAATGCCTCCATTATCCTGGGTTACCGTATGGCAGGTGTCCTGGGGGCACTTACGGCCTTATCGGCCACTATTCTGCCGCCCCTCATTACCTTATCCGTCATTTCCTGTGCCTATGACTGGTTTGCATCCAATCCTTATGTACGTTACGCCTTGAAGGGCATGCAGTGTGGTGCTACGGCATTGATTGTCAATGTAGCCATTGACCTGTTGCAGAAGCAGGTCAAGAAACGGCTGCTCTGGCCACTGGCCATTATTGCCGGTACCTTTGTCGCCAACTTCTATTTTGATATCAATATCATGCTGCTGGTGGTGATTGATGGTATTTTAGGGCTGTTGTTCCTGCGCGGCGCTCAGTACGGAAAATAAGGGAGGGTGAAGACCGTGATTTATTTGACACTTTTTTGGGAATTTGCGAAAGTCGGGATTTTTTGTGTTGGCGGCGGTTATGCATCCATGCCGCTGATTCAGGATGCTGTGGTGGACACCTACCATTGGATGAGCCTGAGCGAATTCGTGGATATCTTTACGATTTCCCAGATGACCCCGGGGCCCATTGGCATTAACGCCGCCACCTTTGCGGGGATGAAGATTGCCGGCATTCCAGGTGCCATCAGCGCCACTGTAGGCTTTTGTACACCGTCCTTTATCCTAGGCATCATCCTGGCCAACCTCTTCTTCAAATACGGGGATATCGGTCCCATTCGCGGCATCCTCAACGGCCTGCGCCCCGCAGTAGTGGCCCTGATTGCCGCCGCAGGCATCAGCTTTGTGGTGCTGGCCCTCTGGAATGTGGAAACCCTGCCTTCTGACCTCAGTACCATTGACCCCTTGGGTATTGTCATCCTGGCCGCTTCTTTGCTTGCTGTACGCAGGAAAATTGGCGTTATCAAGATTCTAGCCGGCACAGGCGTCGCGGGGCTGGTTTTGGGCGTACTGCGCCAATTTCTCTGCTGACCACTAATAATCTAACGCTATCAACCAAGAAAAATAAACGCAGCGAAAAAGATGAGGTCTTCCCAAGGCTTCATCTTTTTCCTATTCCCGACTTGCTGAAAAAGGCAAAATCGGCGATAATGAAAGCAGTATCTCATAAAAATCCAGTAGGGGAGGTTTTACCATGACGATTCTAAAGACGGAGCTGGGAGATATCACCGCCAAACATTACGCCACAGCCATTGTTAACGCGGCCAATGAAAGCCTGTTGGGCGGTGGCGGGGTAGACGGTGCCATACACCGGGCAGCAGGGCCGGAGCTCTTGGCCGAATGTCGTACCTTAAAGGGCTGCAAAACCGGCCAGGCCAAGATGACCAAGGCCTACCAATTACCCTGTGACTATATCATCCATACGGTGGGGCCGGTATGGCATGGCGGTGACCAGAATGAAGCCGAGCTGTTGGCGCAGTGTTATCGTAATTCCCTGGACCTTGCCCAAAAGCAGGGCATTACCAGCGTGGCCTTTCCTTCCATTTCCACCGGTGTCTATGCCTACCCCGTGCAAATGGCCGCAGAAATTGCCGTACAGACGGTCAGGGAGGTGGTACAAAAACATCCCCAGGCCTTTACGGAAATTCTCTGGGTGCTGTATGATGAACGGACGAAATTAATATATGATGGCGCAATGCGCGAGTAGGGAGAGCCATGCAGGAATCAAAAGAACTACAGGAGCAGCGTGTACTGCTCCAAAAGAAATATCAGCGGGAAATTCCCCAGGCAGGGGAGCTTTGGCAGCATTTCAAAGAGCACGACTATAAGATTATTGCCTGTCCCGTAATCCATACGGAAACCCGGGAACGCTATTGTGTCTATCAGGCCTTGTATGGCGATTATGGCATATTTTGCCGGCCGCTGGATATGTTCATGAGTGAAGTGGACCACGCTAAATATCCTCAGGTAACACAGGTTTATCGGTTTTATCGAAAAAATGAGACCTAAGAAAAAATGCGAAAACGCAGGTGAGAAAACATGACGGAATTGGATCAAAACGGCATGGCCCGTTATTGGACCCAGGATGCAGAAAACTATGGACAAATCATTGCTGACGAGCTGGCCAGTTTCCGGGTAGAAGCATGGCAGGAATTGTTGCGGGAAAAATTGCCCCAGGGGGCGAACGACATTCTGGATTTAGGCTGCGGACCAGCCTTTTTTTCCATCATTCTGGCTAAGATGGGCTATCGGGTAACCGCCGTGGATTCGTCTACAGGCATGCTCAGACAAGCCCGAGCCATGATTGCCCGCGCCGGTGTGGATGTGCGCCTGCAGCAGATGGATATCAACCAGCTGGACTTTGCAGATAACTCCTTTGCGGCCATCGTGAGCCGCAATGTGACCTGGACCCTGTCCGAACCCTGGCAGGTCTACCGCGAATGCCTGCGTCTGTTGCAGCCCTCCGGGCGATTGCTGCTCTTTGATGCCAACTGGAATATGCCGCTCTACGACGAAGGCATGGCCCAGCGGGCGGAGGCCCGAAAAGCAGAATGCCTGCGCCAGTACGGTGACGCCTTGGAAAGCGCCGCTGAAATCACAGAACCAATGGACCCGTTACAGCTTCCCCTCAGTGGAACCAACCGCCCCTATTGGGATGTGGAAATCCTGCGCCAACTGGGCTTTGGTGAAGTTCATGCAGAATTTGATTTGACGCAACGTCTCTGGGATGAAAAGGAACGGTTGTTATATGGTGAAACGCCTCTGTTCGGTGTCTTTGCTTCGAAATTTTCTCTATCCACACCGACAAAAAAAGGCCATTAAAACTTTTGTGCTGCTGCTGAAAAAATTTTTAAGAAATCTGTAATACTGCCTCCTGTTAATCGTATATGTGGATGTAATGATAAAATCACTACATCGGGAGGAATGAAATTATGATTATTAGGGCAGATGAATTATTGATGTTAGAGGACGCAGGTATCTTGGAACTGGAAGATGCGGAAATCGACCAGATGGCCGGTGCTCGTAAACGCAATATCGTGATATCTGCAGATCGGTTCCGGGCTTTACAGAAACAGTTTCTGTTGCGATTGGAAACCTATAAGAGGGAGCGTTGTCTTGCAAGCGAAAATTGAAGATATAGAAAAAAGTGCTCTCCTTGCTTTACTGAATTAAGCGAGGGGAGCACTTTTTTCGTATGGCAATCAATTCCTATGGTGGATATATTTGCAGCTATAAAGGGGCTTATCCACCATGCTGATGGCTGTTTCGGCATTCGGAGCGCGGACCACATCGGACAGGCCAAAGCTGGCCGTAACCTGAAAGGAAACCTGCTTATCGTCAGCAGTGCAGGTATAGGTCGTATTCGCAATTTCCTGTTGGATATGCTGCAACAGGGCATCACATCTTTTTTTTTCCTGATCATAAAATACCACAGCAAATTCATCGCCGCCAAAGCGGGCCGCCCAGCCGGCGTCTTTTTTTGTGTTCTTCTGCAGAATCTGTGCCACATTGAGCAAGACTTTATCGCCCATATCGTGACCGTAGGTATCATTGACCTGCTTAAAGCAGTCGATATCCCAAAGGGCCAGATAAAGTGGAGCAGGGGGCATGGCATTCTGACGCTTCTGCAGCAGTTTATTCAAGTTATCCAGCAGATATTTCTTGTTATAAAGGCCCGTAAAGGAATCGCGGGCGGACACCCGCTCCAATTCATGTACGAGATTCATGACGAAATTCTCTTCCCCGGGATTGTACTGGGTAAACTGTTCTGTTACATCCATAACGCATTCCAAGGCATAGCGATGCCCTTCCAGCATAACGGGCCGGGCAACGACAAAATAATAGCGGCCCCGGGCATATTCAAATTTCACATGCTGGCGGTTCTCATTATAGGCCTGTCGGGATACACAGTTGCTGCAGGGATGCTTTCGTCCCCAAAAGGAATAACAACTTTCATGGGTTACGGTACAGGAGCCATCGGTATGATAGCTGCATACATAATTGCCGTTCTGTTCCACCAGACGAATCACATCAAACATCTTATAGAAGATTCCCTGCTTTTGCAGATAATCCCTCATCGCCTTATCCAGTTCCATATACGAATCTCCTCACGCCCGTGTTTTTTCTGCAATCAGTTTATCAGGACTGGTTGTATAAGGCTATTACATTTGTTACGATTACAAAGAAAATTTCATCACGGGATTCCTCAAAACTTCCCTTTGTTCTATTTTTGCTTATAAAAACGCATGGTGGGCCATTTTCGATAGCGGGGATTTACCGATATTTGCTGGATCAGAACAATGGAAACGGCAAGGGTAAAGGCAATCAGAAAGCTTTTCATGGCGTAATCCAAGGCTAAGGTCCCTAGTCCCGCCAACAGATAATAGACAGCCATATAAAAGCTGATTCCAGGGAGCAGGGGAAACAGGCTGGTCATCAGGAAGACAATTACCGGACATTTCCGTGTTACGGCCAATATACGTGAAACAATGGATACCAGTAAGCCGCTGATAAACACCGCTAGTAAGCCGTTTCCTGTCCCACTGCAAATATCCATATAGATAAACCAGGTTATCGCCCCCAATAGGCCACAATCCCCAAAATGATTCTGACGAACCCGAAACATCACGCAAAAGGCTGTTGTGCCAATGCCCGCCATTATGCTGCGCATCAGCATAATGGGATAACCGATATCATCTGCATTGCTGAATACCATCGAAACTAACACCGAGTCAGGCATAAAGAGCTGTACCGATGCCACACCGGCAGCCATAGAAACGCAGCTCAGCAGAGCACTCATCAACAGGGTTACGCCAGTAGAAAAATTATTTTGGCTGAATTCCCGCACAGCATTGACAAAGGGAACCCCGGGAACAAGGTCAATCATGACCCCCAGGATGATAACGGGAAGATATTCGCCGACACCAAGGTGCAGGCATAGGTTACCCAACAGGGCAATCAACGCACTGGCCAGAATCGTAATCAGTACCTTGGCTTTTATCCAGCGATGAATATGCAGCATAAAAAAACCGATAAGGAGGCCGATAATCGCTGCACAGAGCGAATCACGAACCGACGTACCGATGGCATAGCTGAAACACAGCGCCCCCAGTCCATAGGCAAGAACTCGGCTGGCCGAAGAATAATCCGCGCAGCGATTAATCTTGTCCAATTCAGACCAAATAACACTGGTACTGGTTTCCTGAGATGCTATCTTCCGCGACAATTCATTTACGGCTTCAATCTTATCGATATTGACATCCGTTTCCGGTACACTGACCACCCGGGTTTCGATTTGTCCATTGGCTTTTTCCCCGGTGGCAAAGATTCCCCGATTGGTGACAAAAGCATCCAAATAGCGCATTTTCATGGACAGGGCAATATGATGCAGTGTATCTTCTGTCCGCTGTACTTCAGAACCACTGCTGACTAAAATCGTTCCCGCAAACAGTACCGTTTCCAATTCTGTGTGCTCCCTGGTCTGCGATAAGGTATTTTCGTTCACAGAATACCTCCATAAACATAATAAAATCTTACAGCATAGCCTCTCGCTCTAATAATTCGCGGAATTGTTGGTTTTTACCTGCCTTTGGGGAAGATTGTAACGATAGAAATTCGCATAAGCCGCCTGAAATCAAGCAGGTATTTATGCAATCGATAGGGAATAGTTACCTCGTTGCAACAGTGTGAAGAATGAGGAGTATAAACATGAAGCCCATTGAATTTCAGCCCATCGGCTATATCAAATCCCCTTTTAAGAATCGGGAGGATGCACCCAAATACTATACCGAAAGCGGCCGGCACACCGCCACGCTAACTATCCTGCCGGCGTATAAAGATGCCTTGCTGGGCGTGGAGCCCGGCATGAAACTCTTGATGCTCTTTCATTTCCATCAGGGAACGGAACATAACCTGCAGGTCCAAAAACGGGGTACAGGTCCACTGACCGGAGTCTTTGCCACCCGCAGTCCCCGCAGGCCGAATCTTATCGGCGCGTCGGTTATCCAAGTGGTGAAAATCGAGGATACCACCATTGAATTTCTTGGGGTGGATGTACTGGATGGAACACCGGTTCTGGATCTGAAGCTGCAAAAAGAATAATTAAGATAGGTTTCACCAGAAAAGTGTTCAGCTTAAGATGCGCAGCCCCACGATACCTGCAAGAATAAGGAACACACAGATACATTGGCCAAGATTAAAGGAATCCTGGAAGACCAGCAGGCTGATGACAAAAGTGCCGACAATGCCAATACCAGTCCAGACAGCGTACCCCATTCCCAGAGAAATCCCTTTTAATGCTTTAGCCAGCAGGTAAAAACTCACCAGCATCCCTAGAATCGTCATGAGGGTGGGGAGAGGCTTGCTGAAGCCATGGGAAAACTTGAGCATGGTCGCCCAAAACGTTTCAAATAGACCTGCAATCAGCAGATAGGCCCAATACATAACAACACTCCTCTAACAAAAAAGGGTACATCCAGAGCTGTTCCTGCAAAGGCCTATCGGAACCAGCATCGGATGTACCCGGCGATACCTATCAAATTGATTGTTCGTATAGCAAATCAAAAGTCATGTGTCAAGAAGGTGAAAATGCCCCGAAATCAGTAGGCAATGCCATGGGCCTGGAATACCTTTTCCAAACGGCGGGCATGCTCATTTTCCTCTTCGATGGTGCCTTCAATGCAGGCAGCCAGCTGCTCTTCACCGCCCTGGCGGACCGTATCGGCCAGGGAACGCAGCTTGCCCTCAGCGCCTTTCTCGGCTTGATATAAACCCACCACCATCTTCCAGAAGGCTTCTTCATCCTCTTTCCCTTTGCCTAACATGGCATTATACATTCCGCCATGCAGAGAATCTTCTACAGCATTTTGCACGATGGCTTCATAGAGGTCATCATAGCCCTTTTCCTTGGCTAAAAAGGCCATGGTATAATACAGCGTACTGCCTCCGGTTTCTGCCTGCTGCATCTGTTTGATGATTTCTACAAACTTAGAATCTTGTGCATAATCGAACATCGTCATAATCATTCCTGCTTTTTGTTAACCAATAGGGTAATGCATGGCCTTTTAGAGAGGGAGTTCTTCACGGTTACGGCTGTTCGGCGTTGCCACAATGAGCTTTTCCGGTGTTACCAGGATGGCACATTTCACTGGATGAGCCCCTTTGAAGGTTTCCTCGGCCAGTTTAGCATACTGCTCATAAGCAGCACCTTCCTGACAGAGCTCAGCCTTGCCTTTTACCTGATAGGATTCCGCAGTGGTGGGATTGGCAACCGCAATGGCGATCTGACCATTTTTTTTGATGTTTTCCAGGGTAGTATCCAGCAAAACCGCACCAATAGCGAACTTACCATCCTCGGTAATGTGTTTGAATCCCACAGGGACAACATTGAGCTCATTGCCATGGGTAGCTATGAACCAAGGGTTCTCGGCAAATACTTTTTTTACATTCTCTGAAATCATTACCTATTCCTCCTATGCACGTTTCCAATACCTGGTGGGGCATAACGTGTGAACCAAATATTTTCTGTCCATCACCGAACAGCACATGGACAAGATAACATAGAAATGTGACCTCAATATGAACTTATACCATAAAAGTTCGGATTATCCGGCAGGTGCTAAGTTAAAAGCGAACTTTGATTATATTCCCCCAATTTAGGGAAGTGAAGGGCGTGCATATTTGTTCTTCTTTCCTACAACATGGATTTACGCGTTCTTCCTCTGGGCATTTTCTTTTTCCGTGGTTACCACCATAACCGTATCATCATCGTCGATTTCCGCACCACAACGGGGACAGCACCCATATTCTGTACCAACAGGAAGTTTTCTTTGTCCTTGGCACTTGGTACAAAAATCGGTGTTGCAACGCTTGCAATGCAGGATCTCGCCAAAATCCCGTCGGCCACAGCGCGGGCAGCCATCATAATACTTAACCATAGAAATTCCTCCAGACTAAAGCATCCATTGTCCCTTTCGCAATCATACAGCACAATCTTCTTAATATTTCGTGAAAGAATTTGCAATCACCTGCTTTTTTGACGATGCTGGAAGAAAAACGCTTCTTCCCAGCAGGAAAAAAACCGTATACCGCCGAAATTATTGCAGGGAAGGAGGAAAAAGCTGGGGAAATGAACAGCAATGGGATTTAGCGGAAGGAAAGCGATAGCCATGTAGAAAGTACGAATATGGCTGTGTGAAAAAGGGGAATCATACAGTGCATTCGTGCGAATTTACAGAAACTTTCTTTCCAGGAAGAGAAATTGGATTCTGACCTGTCGAATGCTAAAAGTGCAAAAATTCATAATACTAAAAACAAGGAGGCCGGAAAATATGAAGTTACAGACCAAAGCGGTTTTAGGCATAAATCTATTCATTGTAATTGCTTGCTTATGTGTTGGCATGATTGGCTATTACAATGCGATGGAAGGGTTTTGTAAATCCTTGCAAATGAAAGCCGATTCGAGTGTCAACCTGATTCAAGAGCTCATGGAGGAGCGTTACCCTGGAGACTGGCATCTGGAAAATAATCTGCTCTTTAAGGGCGATAAGCGAATCGAAGGTGCTGACGCGGAAGTGGATGCTCTGGGGAAGATGGTCAGCGGCCATGTAACCTTTTTCAAGGGAGAAAATCGTGTAACGACTACCGTCCAAAAGGAAGGTAAACGTTCTGTGGGAACACCGGCATCCGCTAAAGTTCAGGAAATTGTGCTGAAACAGGGACAGGCTTACACCGGGAGCGCAGAAGTCCTTGGTGAAAGCTATGAAAGTGCCTACAGACCCATTAAGGATGCCTCTGGAAAGGTAATCGGCATGGTGTTTGTAGGGCTGTCTGTTCATCAGTTGGATGATATTCAGGCTAAGTTCATCTGGTCCATGATTATTGCACTATTCGTGATCATTGCCCTCATGGGAGTAGCCACCTGGATTTTGACGGGTAGAACAATGGCCCCCTTGAAGCTGGTAAATAGCGCTATGCAGAAAATTGCAGAAGGGGATATGCGCGGTCAATCCCTGGAGGTTAGTCCCGATGAAATTGGTGAACTGGCGGCCAGCGCTAATCAGATGAAGGATAAGCTGCGCAGTCTTCTGTCTGGTGTGGAGCAATCTTCCTCCAGTGTTGCCGATTCAGCAGCTACCTTAACCACCCAGGCAGAACAGACCAGTGTATCCATCCAGCAGGTTGCAGAAAGTGCGGTGAAACTGGCCGAGGGTACCCATGAACAAATCATCACCATCAATACGCTGCAGGATAGTGCCAATAATATGCGCGATAAGATGCATACTCTCCATGCCGATGCCGAAATCATGGCCAATGTTGCCCAGCAAAGCAAGGAAAAAGCCATTGACGGCCGTAAGACCGTCGGTCAGGCAGTGGAACAGATCAAGAATATCGCCAATCAGGTAAATGCCTCTGCCAATGTGGTGGGAACCTTGGGAAAACGTTCATCCGAGATTGGCATGATTGTAGAGACCATTTCCAATATCGCAGGACAGACCAATCTGTTGGCGCTGAATGCTGCCATTGAAGCGGCCAGAGCCGGCGAAGCTGGCCGTGGCTTTGCTGTCGTGGCTGAAGAAATCCGCAAACTGGCCGAGCAGTCCCGCAATGCTACCCAGGAAATCACTCAACTGGTAACCGCCATTCAGTCCGATACAGAACTGGCGGTACAGTCCATCAGTGAAGGAAATAAAAGCGTGGGAGAGGGGGCAGCCATCGTATCGGCCACCGGTGAATCCTTTAAGATTATTGAAGAGTATGTTGGCAAGTTAAACGATAAGGTCATGGAGTCCATTGGTCATATTGAACTGTTGAACAATGCCAGCCATGAGACAGCCAACAGCATGAAGGGCGTCGTTGATTCCAGCAAGGTTTCCACCGACGAAGCGCAAAATGTTTCTGCAGCCACCGAAGAACAGGCTGCCACCATGCATGAAATCACGGATGCCTGCCAGCAGTTAGCCAGCCTGGCAAAATCCCTGCGAGACGAAGTCAGCAAATTCAAAGTCTAAAAAATACACAGGCAATAGCTATGATTGTGCCTTGCAAAGGTCGGTCATAGCTATTTTTATGGAGCAGGTACCTTTGGTAAAAGAAATTCTAACGTATTTTTAATCGCCTGCTAAGCACAATTTAATCTGCAGCGGATATACTTACAACATGTAGATGGTTAACATGTTGTTTGTGACGAAAGGATGAGACACATGAGCAAGAAACTTTTATTAGCTGGCATTGTAGCAGGAATTGCAGCTTTAGGTGCTCTTCCGGTAATGGCGCCTGCTTATTATTCGCTGGATACGGCTGGTATTCAACAGGTAAGTCAAAGCACCCAAAACAGTCAGCCACCCAAGATGAAGAACGGCGAGCAGTCGCCTGAACCGCCTAAGGATGAAAACGGCAATCCTCTCCCACCACCTGATGATAAAGTACAGGGGCATAATGGTGTGAATCAGAATGGCGAACAGCCGCCTGAACCCCCTAAAGATAAAGACGGAAATTCTTTGCCTCCCCCTGATGGAGCGCAGCATAATCAGCAAAAAGATAAAGGATAAGCGAAAAATTTATTTCGGACGATATGATTCTACCCTTGAATCATATCGTCTTTTTTGTTAGAATTACTTGTTTGCAAATTATAAACCAAAAGGACATATGGCCTTTTGGTCTATACAGAATGGCGATAATATTAAAATACGATTAAAAGGATCGAATAAAAAGGATTGTAAGAGAGGAGTATCTGAATGGGAAGGCATGTCCGTGGACAGGCAAGACATATTCGGAAAAACAAGACAAGGAATTTGTGGACAAAATTTACGGCAGGCGCCGTGACGGGTATTTTCCTGATAGGAATTCCAACAGGACTGGCAGATGCTGCCAAGAAAGCAACAGGGCAGGCTGAGCCGTCCATCACAGTTGCCCGCTATGTCTTTTCCGGAGAAAACCCGGTAACTGACGATGAGTTGCAGCAGCTTTTAGACAAACATAAGCGAAAAAATGCGACCATCCATCAGTTGGAGGAACAGGCACAGGAGGTACAGAAGCACCTGCGCGGGAAAGGCTATTTTGTGGCAATGGTCTATTTGCCGCCGCAGGATTTCACTAAAGGTCTGGTGGAAATGCGCATTGTACCAGGGCATTACGACAATGTAATCGTCAAGAATGAAACCTATGTTCAGGAAGAAGCCCTGCGCCGTGAAATCGGCATCCGTAAAGGAGATGTGGTCAAACACAGGAATCTGGAGCGCGGTGTCTGGCTGACCGGGGATTTACAGCGTGTAGAGGCAAAAACGCAGCTTAAGGCCGGCAGTAAACCCGGCACGACTGATTTGCTTGTACAGGTTAAGCCTAAAGGAAATCGTATATGGGGATATGTAGGATTTGACAATGGTGGATACCGCTATACAGGAAAGTACCAGTACAGCGCTTTTGTGAATTACGCCAGTCCATTTCGCCAAGGGGATTTGTTCTCCATTGGCAGTGTGCTTGCCAATCATGGCAGTGACACCTGGAGCGGGTCAATATCCTATGTGACGCCTGTTTCCCATCGGGGAAATAAACTGGGAATCAGCTATGGCAAGTCGCGTTATGCATTGGCCGATCGGTTTGCGCCAATGGGGTTGACGGGTAAAGCCGATACAACCAGTATTTGGTGGCAGCATAATTTCAAGCGAAGCCGCAATATCAATTGGTATGCAACGGCTCGTTTCGATTGGAAAAAATTGCGCTCCGAGTCTTCTTCTTTTGCCGTTCTGGACAACCCAAAAGAGGCAAAGAATTGGTCGATTATGCTTCATGGCGACCAACTGGATACCTTTGCTTCTGGTGGAAAGAACACCTGGGCGCTGACGTATACAAATGGCCGTTTATTTTTAGAAAATGATTTGCAACGTCAACTAGATGCCATAGAAGCCCCAGGTCTACGGAACGGAACGCATACAGATGGCCATTTTGATAAATATCATCTCAGCCTTACCCGCTTACAACGGGTGAACGACCGGGTGGCGTTATGGCTGAGCTATGAGCGCCAATGGGCCGGTAAGAATCTGGATGGGTCCGAAAAATTTACCCTGGGTGGACCTTATGGTGTCCGCGCTTATCCACAGGGAGAGGCGTCTGGGGATGATGGCTGGCGCTGGACGACCGAGCTGCGCTGGAATCTGCCAAGCCGTGAGAATAATCCCAATACCTGGCAGCTGATTGCCTTTGTCGATGGAGGTCATGTGGATGCTTATCATGATGGAAACAGCCGTACAGCCAGTCGCGGGAATGGACGCAGTTTATATGGAGCGGGACTGGGCGTCAACTGGAGTCATGAAGATAATTGGGCAGCCCGGTTACATTATGCCTGGAAACTTGGCTCAGAAAACGCAGAATCGGATGATGATTGTAATGGACGCCTTTGGTTCCAGTTGTACAAATTTTTCTGATTGCTCCGTATAGATGAAATAATGCAGGGAAATGAGGATAGAAGCAAAGTGAGAGTTTCGAGAAAATGTCGTCGGGCTGCGGCCCGTCGCAGGAATAGAAGCAATTTTTTGATGCGTCAGCTGCGTCGCAGTGCCAGTTTTATGGCGGCAGGTGTCATGATGGTGGGCAGCGCTCCCCAGACCTTGGCAATGCCGCAGGGCGGGCAGGTGGTGGCAGGCGCTGCCGAAATCGCCCAGAAAAATGCCGAGATGGCTATTCGTCAGATGAGCCAGAATGCGGTCATCAACTGGCAATCCTTTAATATTGGCGCTAATGAGCGCGTCAATATTTTGCAGCCCAATAGTCAGGCGGCTATCCTGAATCGCGTGATGGACGGCCATGCCACCCAGATACTGGGGGCTTTACAGGCAAATGGCCGTGTGTTTGTCGTCAATCCGGCAGGAATCCTTTTTGCTCCCGGAGCGCAGGTCAATGCCAGTTCAATCATTGCATCTACCCTTGATATCAGCAATGCAGATTTTATGGCAGGCCGCTATGCTTTTGTCAGCCAGAAGGACAGCGGAAAAGTCATCAATAACGGAGAATTGATTGCCCAGAATCAGGGCTTAGTGGCTTTGTTGGGCAAGGAAGCCGAAAATGACGGTGTCATTGTGGCCCAGAAGGGCACGGCGGCACTAGCAGCCGGATCTGCGATTTCCCTGGATTTCAATGGTGATGGCAAAGTGTCCGTTATTCCCAGCCAGGAAGCTGTGGACCATGTTGTGACAAACCGAGGTCTCGTCGAAGCGGACGGAGGCCTGGTTTTCATGTCGGCAGCAGCAGGAGACGAGTTGACGAACTCCGTGCTCAACCAGGAAGGCATGATCAAGGCCCAGAGTTTTGACGGGAAAACGGGCAGGGTGCAGCTGACAGCCGATGATGTGAAGGTAAAAGCCGGCAGCACGATTGATGTCCGTGGCACGGATGGCGGTAAAGTGGAAATCGGCGGCGGCTGGCAGGGCAGCGGTGACCTTGCCCATGCAAAACAGGTGCAGATTGAAGCGGGAGCCAATATTAAGGCAGATGCACAGGCTGAAAATGGCCATGGTGGCCAAGTGGCTGTTTGGTCTGATGGCAAAACCAGCTTCCAGGGCACGATTTCTGCACGAGGGAAAGGAACTGGTGCAGGCGGCCGGGTCGAGACATCTGGTCACGTACTCGATGTGACCGGAGAGGTTTCGGCGGCCAGCGACCAGCAGCAGGGGGAATGGCTACTGGATCCTTATAATGTGACCATTACCGAGGGTGGTGATGATGCCAGCGAGAAAATCAACGCGGATTATACGGCAGGAAAACCGAATTCCCAAATTGCCAATACCGTAATCAATGCGGCCTTAAAAGATAATACCAAGGTGCGGATTTCGACAGGCAGTGCCGGAACAGACGATGGCGATATCGTTGTGGATGGAGCGATAAAGAGCAGCGGTACCAATGCCACCCTGTCCTTAGAAGCTGCCCGGGACATTATCATCAACAAGGACATCAAAGGGGACCAACTGAATCTTGATTTCCAGTCCAACAGCGGCAATAAAGGCAAATTCATGGGAGGCAAGATCAGCCAGGCTGCTTCCTCCACGATTACCACCAATGGGGGAAGTGTCTACTTCCACGGCGGCAACAAGGACGATATGGCCAGAGCGACTGTGAAAGGGGAAAGCGGCATTCAGCTGGCGGGCAAGATTGCAACAGCTGGCGGTGATATTACCCTGCATGGGGCTACGAATGATGAGAATTCGGACGGTGTTCAGATTACCGGCACGGTGGATGCCGGGATAGGTAAGCTTTCGCTGCTGGCGCATAACGAAGCGGGCGGCAATGGTCTGGCCTATGATGGTGAGTTGATTGCCAGGGATATGCAGCTGACGATGGATGCGGTCAAGGGTTCTGGTAAGATTCAGAGTGTGGCGGATGATGGGCAGAAGGGTGTCCTTTCGATTCAGACGGAGACCCGTAATGGCACGATTTCGCTGGGAAGCGGCGAAGGCCTGCAGGTGTCCGGGAAACTGCTCGATGGCGGCTTTGCCAAAACGAAAATCGGCGCGGAGGATAATGCCGGTCTGGTTCAGGTCGGCAGCGATATCGAGACGACGGGCGATTTTGTAATCCATGGTGGTTCGCTGGCACTTAACGCGGGGCTCAAGACCGATCAGGGTATTACCCTCAGGACGGCGGGAAAAGTCCAGGCGACGGACGCCGGCAAAATTACCGCAGAGGTCCTGGATGTCGAAACAAAGGGTGATGTCAAACTCAATACCGATGTCGCTGTCATCAAGGGCCAGGCTAATAGCCTGTCGATTAAGAATACCAGTTCCCGTCAAAACGGGGGGTTAACGTTAGGCGATGCCGAAGGGCAGTTGACGGCAGTAAAGGATATTCAGATTCAATCGGATGGTATCCTGACATCGGCAGCTGGTGCCGTTCATTCTACGGCCGGCGATATTGAGCTGAAAGCTGATTCCTTTTCCCTGGCCGATGATTCTGTTCGGGGGAAAGGTGTGCTGACCATTGATACGCTGACGGTTGGCAAGAGCTTTGGCCTGGGCGATGCGAAAGGTGATGTCGAGCTTTCTGGTATCGGTTTTGCTGCCGCTGGTTTTTCCGGGATTCATTTTGGCAGCAAGGATACGGGAGCTGTCAATATCGGCACGTTAACCGTAAACGATAATGTCTCCTTTACCTCAGGCTCCTCGATTACCGTAAAGGGCAAGGTTTCCTCCGGCGATAAGGCGATGGCCTTTACTGCAGCCGGAAAAGATGGCTTTGCTATGGAAGCGGGCAGTGAACTCGATGCGGGCACAGCAGACATTGCGGTTAAAGCCGATAAATTATCTCTGGAAGGCATATTCTCAAAGCAGAATACTGGCACACTGTCCTTTGCACGAAGCAATACGGAGTCTTACACCATTGGTGGGAATGATGCATCCGCTTATATCACGGCAGAAAGTCTCGGCAAGATCGGGGATACCTTCAAAAATGTCATCATCGGCTCGGAAAGTGGTGGAGCAGTTTCTCTTGGTGATATGGCTGAGACGCCAGCCTATCTGACGGTGAAATCCGGTCAGACGGCGACGATTACGGGCAATGTTACGGCTAAATCCTTGGTCCTGGCGGCTGAGAAGGGCATTGCCGAAGACGGTGGCAGCATTCAGGCCGATGCTTTGCTTTTGCAGGGCGGGAAGGCAGATCTTACGGGAGAACGTAACGAAATTAAGACCTTAGCGGCGAACATTTCCGGTGCATTGACGGTGAACAACGAAACCGATATGACGATTGGTTCTGTTGAAAACCGCAACGGAGACCAGACTGCAACGGCAGAGGGCATAACCACCAAAGCTGGTGCGGTTAAGATTACCATGGCGGCGGATAAGGGGCTGACCATGGGCACAATTGATACCGGTGCTGCCGATATCTCGATTTCGGCCGATGCGATTGCCAAGGGAAAAGCGACGGGCAAGGTGACGACAAGCGGCAAGGTGCAGGTCTATACCACTACTGCCGACAAGACAATTGCCATCGATACGAAGGAACATGAGGGCGCACTGAATATTGACAGCGATGCATTTGCCCAGACGGGGGCGTTCGGTAATTCTTATGGTGAGCTCATCATTGGCCGCCGGACCGATGAGCAGGACGGCGTTTCCCAAACGGGCAAAGTCATCATCAAGCATACGAATTTCTCTTCGAAAACCACGGTGCGCACCGAAAATCAGGTGGAATTTGCCGACAGCAATATCGTGGGCGGTGATCTGACGGTTCATGCGACAGGATTGCAACTGGACAAAGATAGTACAACCGATATTGCGAATCACAACCTGAATCTGAATCTGACGGATAGTCTCGACTTAGGCGAGGGAATCATCAATGGCTCGGGCAAGCTTAATATCACGACGCCTGAGGGCAAAAACATCTATCTGGGTGGTGCCGGTTTTTCCTTGCCGGATGGTGAGGAGCAGGGCTATAAAATTGGCTATGGCACGGTAAATTCCAACCTGACGGGATTCAGTGACTTCGGTATTACCACGAAGGAGAATGTTTACCTGTATCAGGGAGGAATCGATAAATCCGTTAAGATTTCCGGTGCTAAGGGCGTCCACGTTATGGAGGATGTCACGCTGGGCAGTACCGAACCGGCGGCCGCTACGGAACTTACTCTGGGGAGTTCGGATGGTGCGATTGAGCTTGCTGCCGGTAAGACGCTGACCATTAATGGTGCGAATACCACGGTCAATGCAATGGCTAAGGAAATCAAGCTGGGCGATGGGGCAAAGCTGGCCGTTCAAGCAGGACCTGTGGAATCCTCAGCGGCTGGCAAAGGCAGTGTCACACTGACGGCTGATGCGTTAACGATCGGAACTGATGCGCTTATCGATGGCGGATCGGGCAGCTTTGCCATGAAGACGGATAATCTGACGGTAGACCGCGGTGACGCCACAACGAATGTTCAGGGAAAAGGTGAGTTGACGCTGTCGACGAAGAATGCCGGGACCAATATGTTGGTGGAGCAGGATCTGACGGCAGCGGAAAACGGGCTGCACATTACGGCGGCTGATATCAATGGCGGTATTTTCGGCGATGGCTTTACGGAGCTGATGCTGGGAAATGAAACCGGAACTGGCACGCTGTCCATTGACCGGGTTGGCTTTACGAATAGCCTGACCCTGCAGAATGGAGCCGGCGGCGCCATTGTATTCAAAGGCGCCAATAGCGTGGCAGCTGGCAAGGCCGTTACACTAAAGGCCGGCAGGATTGCCAATGAAATAGGCGGCAGTTTTGAAGCCCAAAGCGGTGCGGCTGGTGCCAGCCAGCTCAATATCTATACCAATGACCTCGGCCAGCTTAAAGGAACGGATGGCAAGACCATTCTGGGCACAGGCACCTTAGGCCTTTCAACCTACGACGGTTCGACAACTATTTCCATTACCAAGGATAAACAGGCTGGCGGTCTCAATCTCTATGACGCGTTACTTGACGGTACAGGAGCATTTGCCAATAGTTTCAGCAGTTTTGCCATCGGCAACGAGGACCAGCAGGCCATTACGATTGCTGGCGGGACCCTGCAAAAGCCGACAGTGCTGACCACCAGCACTGCAGGTACAATTAGCGGCTCGGGACTTCAGGCGGATAATGTGGCTTTTGTGGGCGGCGCTGTGGAGCTTGAAGGCAATAATGCGATTGGCAAGGTCGCGGCTAGGGCAAAAAGCATTGCGATTGAAGAAGCGGCTGGAAAAAAGCTTTCGGTCGGCAATGTCGGCGGCCTCGAAGGCATTACCGCCACGACCGGTGATATCCATCTCAAGACGGATCAGCTCGATCTCGTGGATGAGGCAAAACTTGCAGGCAAGGGCGACCTTACCATGGAGCAGAAGACTGAGGGCGTTGCCCTGAATATTGGCGATACAGCCATTAACAAGCACGGCCAGGGGGCTTTGAATCTCCAATCGGCATGGTTTGGCGGTTATGATAAGAATCCCGCCATCGCAGATGGCTTCCGTCATATCTATTTGGGCAGTGGCTATGGAGATGCAAACATCGATTCGTCGACAGATTTGCATTTCCTGGATCCCACAACGGTTCGTTCAGGTTTTGAGCAGGCGGTAAGCAAGTCTAAAACCACAACAATCAGCGGACAGACCCATATCCATTTAGCCGGAACAGATGGTATCGAATTTATGGCGGGAACCTTCAAGATGAATGGGGCCAGCACCATCGAGACTGAAAGCGGCAATATTACGCTGACTGCTGATACGGTAGATCTGACGAGCAACAACGCGGAAGGAACTATCAAAACGGCTGGCAAGCCGGGTGCTAAAGGCGGTCAGCTCAATATCCGGACCCTTGATGAGAATCGCGGCATTAAAGTCGGGAGCTTTGACGGGCAGTTGGGGCTGGAGGCGCTGTATCTGGAGGCGCTGTATCTGGATTCGTCTTACTTTGATGCGGATTCTAAGACGCGTGTTTTTGCCAAGGGCTTTGATGCCATCAATATCGGCCGCGGTGCCGGCAAGGGCAGCTATGAGCAGGCGGGCACCATCAACTTCGAGGATACGATTAACGTAATCCAAGGGTATCGGAATGCCCAGGCGGCGGTCAAAATCAGCGGCAAGATGTCCTTTGGCGAAAAGGATTATAACATCCATAGCCAGAACGTTGTACTCTCCGGTGTGGATATTGAAACCACAACGGGTAATGTCAACATTTCGACCAACAGTCTGACGAACGACACGAGCCAGGGGAGCAATAGTATTAAGACGACACAGGGCGGCAAGTTGACCCTGGATACCTTTGACCCGGAACGGGAAATCCATATTGGTAAGACCGGTACAGAGGGGCTGGATATTGATAAGGCCTGGTTTGATACCGATACGACCAAGGAAACTGCGATTTTCCATGGCTTTAACGAAATCAATTTTGGCGGCGAGGATCATACGGGTAAGATTACGGTCAATGATTTTACGGCGCCTAAGAGTAATGGCACGACCACCAGTGTGGTTAATATCCAGACGAAAGGTGATGTCGACCAGAGCAGTACCGGTGGCGGCCTGTCTGCCGATAAGGTAACAATTGCATCAGGTGGCGATATCAACCTGTCCAATCCGGAAAACCATATCAAGGAAATCGGCGATGTGACTGGTAAAACCGTGGCCATAAACAATACACCGGCAAACGGTAAAACCGTTACCGAAAATACAACCACGATTACGGGCCATATTCAAGGGGAGACGGTTACTTTCCAGACGGATGGTAACCTAAAAATCGATTCCACGGGCAGTATTGAATCGACCGTGGGGGGAGTGATGCTGGATGCGTCCAAGGGTCATTTCATCAATGAAAATACTAAACCAGGCAAAGAAGTCATAAAGACGCCAGAATCGCAGCGGTGGATTATCCATACGGACAGCCCGGAAGGCGATAACCCTGGCACACTGGTTCCCAACGGAATTCGTTACGATACCCAGGATGATTCGGAAATCAAAAATCCGAAACAGAAAGATTATGGTTGGGATGGAAATGTCCTGGCCTATACCAAGCCCTTGGTCGTAAACGTAACCTCCGAACGCACTTACGGTGATGGCAATGCCAATTTCATTACCAGCGATGCCTTCAAGGTGGAACTGGCCGATAAAGACCATAAGGGAACGGAGCGTGAGCGGAGCCAATATAAACAGTTGCTTGATGCATTGCGCAATGAGCCGGATAAATCCTATCGATGGGATGAAAAATTAACCAAAACGACCGACGTCAATACAACTGGTGGTCCGGCAGAAGGTGCCGTCTATGGCAGTGTTCCGCAGGGGACTGCCACCGAAACGGATCGTCTGGTGGAATACACGGGCGATAATAATCTCAATGCAACCATTCATATTGATTTTAAGATTGTTCCGCGTCACTTAACCATCCAGGCAATCGATGATTCGCGAATATATGGTGAAAACAATCCAAATTTCCAGTATAAAATTTCTGAAGGAACACTGGCGGCAGGCGATAGTCTGAATACGAAATATTCCAGTACGGCTAATTCACGGTCAAACGTTGGTACTTATGCAATTGATATCACCGATGTCAATGTTATAGGAAACGCGAAGAAAGGAGATTACGTAATTGATAAACAAGCGGGAAAACTGGATATCAAACCGCGGGATGTTTTAATTACGGCAGGCTCTGCTTCACGTACCTATGGTGAAGAAAATCCCGTAGTAGAGGCCTATACGGTAGAGCGCGGTACAACCGGTTCTGGCCGTGGTTTACTCGATGATGATCAAATCACCCATGTCACGATGTACTATGATGAAAATATGAAGCCGACAACGGATGCTGGTGTGTACAAGGATGCAATTCACGTCAGTGATGGTTGGACTTTTGTAGGGACAGATCCGAAAAATTATAACTTCTCTTATGCCCCAGGAACTTTAACGATTTATGCTGAAGAGGCACAAAAAAGTATAACGGAGCAGGAATCGCAGCAAAATGCACCGGAACCAACCGTACCAGAGAAACCTCAACCGACAGATGAATCCGATACGCAGGTAACGGAACCGGAATCACAACCGACTACACCGGAACCAACCGTACCAGAGAAACCTCAACCGACAGATGAATCCGATACGCAGGTAACGGAGCCGGAATCGCAGCCGACTACACCGGAGCCTGAAGTACCAGAGCAGCCGCAGCCGACAGATGAACCCGATACGCAGGTAACGGAACCGGAATCACAACCGACTACACCGGAGCCTGAGGTACCAGAGCAGCCGCAGCCGACGGAAAACATAGCAATTGAATTGGTTACGAATACAACTATCAAAACAAGTATTGATGCAGGGACACAGTCAAATCTCCCGCATACAATCGGTTCAGATACACCGCAAACTGTTTCGTCTGTGCTTTCATCGACAGCACCTGTTTCTGGCGGCCAGGCCGGCTTTGTTTCCGAAGTCGGCACGATGGACCCCAATATCGAAGCTCCGGTGAATATAGCAGGATCATTATTACAACCGAATTCTATTGTGGTTACGGGAGGTGACAATGAGCCATCAACACAGTCCTTTGAAGTAGCCGCTGATGGTTCTTTTGGTCTTGTGTTGGGAGAAAATACATCTTCTACGCAGGAAAATCATGTTGGTGAACATAAAGGCGAAGATGGCCGCAGCGAAACACAGGGGGCTATCCCGGTTCTGCATACAGATGGTGAATCAAAAACGCTAGATGGAATTTACACCATCAATTATAATCCGGAAAAATTAGCCATTATGCCGGCATCACAAAAAGTTACGATTCCAGAGCCTTCGGAGATTCGTAAGGACTCGATTAAGGATTACAATTTCATGTATCAAAGTCGCGAGGGAAATTATGAAGTAACGTATGGTAATGGTATTGTGGCAATTTATCCAGAGGATAAAGATTCATTGAATGTGTTGATGCATGGAAGTAAAAATGCGGTTCGGGCCGTTCTTTCGACTGGTATCCTATCCGCTATTCAAGATATCGGTGCTATGCCGAATCAAATCCGTGCCGTATATATCTTCACGAAGCTACAATAAAACGTTGACAACTACATAAAACACAAACTTGACACTGTACTGACAATATGTTATTGTAGCTTTATCAGTAATGGCAAAGGAGTCTGGACGAAATATTGATTCGTCTGGGCTCCTTTATTCTTTGGCTTGTCTCTTATTGATAAGTATACTATTGCTTTTGCAGGACAGAGGCGTCCTAAATGTGGTCTGGACACGCCTCAGCTTCCAGTAAATTCACCCCCTTCCATCTACACAATTCACGTATTATCTTTCCTATCTCATACCTCATTTGTCCGAAAAACACTTTCCGCCTATACTTCGGCGCAAAAACAATGTGATATTTACACTCCCATTTCGTGTGTGATAAACTATGGATGTCGTTCTTTTGCATTACGACAAAACCTCCCTATTCATAATTTTGCAGTTGACGGACCGCAATAATTATTTTCTAGGGAGGTTTTTCCTTTCCTTTAGAGACTCATCGCTAAAGCTTTAAGGAACCCCTGGTCTAACCAGGGGTTTTCTAATAACAAAAAGACGGCTGATGCCGTCTGATAGTTACTTGTTAAGTTCTTCGCACCAGTTTTCGGGGAAGGCTAAATGATATAGATTTATGTTATCTTTGTATTTTTCCATTAGAGAAGTCATATGTGGCATGAATTCTGCCAGCCACTTATCCTTTGATGGATATAGTGCCTTGATGACCAGCATGACAGCCCAAGCACGGTGGCGAACGCTTTCTGGTAGGTCGAAACCGGATGGAGCTGCTGTAAACACGCGATAGTAAAGCCGTCCATAATGGGCACAGATATTACGAGCGTCTGTGCAGCAGCGGAGCCAGCTGCACAAAACTTTGTAATTGGTGTTGTATTGACGAGCAATCTCTTTTTTGTCTTTGGTCAGCATATCGCTGTAGAAATAGGACAGCATTCCAAATGTGAAAAGTTCTGAAATCACCCATAAAGGGAATTTACCATCGTAATTTTCCAAGTGAGTTTTACGAAAGGAACTTTGTGATTGCTGGATATTTCTCGTTGCAGGTTGCTATGGAATTTGATTTCATCATGGCGGGAATTGAAATTGGCAGAATCGAGATCTCCAAGCGAACCATACTTCAAGCCGTGCAAATAGGAAAGTCGGGCACGGAGAGCGACCTCGATGCATTCGATGGCACTGAAAAGAAGTGCACGGAATTCGCGATCAAATTCGTAGAGCTTAAGAACCTTTTCAAAAGTGGTCTCAGCCTTGTAATTGCCATCAGGCTGTTTGAACGGAAGAAAGTATGCAGAGAAGCGGTAGTAGTTTATGGTCGAGAGAACTTCCGTGGTTAAGGATGTATCAGAAACAATACAGCCGTGCCGTTCTAGTATGGCAATCTGCTCGTCGATAGAGGTTGGCTGTTTTAGTTCGTTCATTTGTATCACCCTGAATAAAAAAAATGTCTCCCCTGGGTCACATCGTTGAGAGGTGCGGGGAGTCCTGTTATTTACTAGTATACAGGAAATTTTGGAAAAATCAAGGTTTAACTGAAATTTTGTATGTGCTGATGGGACAGGGGCGGTCATAATCTCCATGGGGAGACAGATGTCCGTCCGGCACCTGCCCCCATGCGAGAAAATCGTTTTTCAAACAGGGGAATAGCCAAGGGAGTCCCTGTGTGGCTTATCCCTTGTACGGACGGGGATAACTGAAAGTTATGGAACCCCATATCGCTTTGAAAAAAAGTTGATTTTGTTTGAAAAACGTTTGGTCCGTTGTAAAATGAAGTTGAACAGTTAATCAAAAATAAAAATCCATAATGACTTCCTGTGTTAAAATGGTTTTGCAACAAATCACAATCGAAGATGTACGTAAATTAGGCAGTCACCTTTCCTTGGAAGAACGCGGCATGATTCAGGCGCTTCATCGGCAAGGATTATCGCTTCGCAAAATCGCTGCTGAAGTCGGCTGTGCTCACACAACTGTATTTTACGAACTCCGACGTGGTACACCGATGCGTAAAAGCAGCCGCGGGCGTGCTCCGCAGTACACGGCAAAGCGTGGTCATAAAGCTTATGTCGAACATCGCAGGAACTCGAGGAAGCCCTGTAAAATCGATAGCAATAATTGTGAGTCATTCATCCTTACGCATCCATATAGTTCCTGGGAACGTCCTCAGAATGAGCGTCACAACGGGCTGCTACGGGATTTCATTCCGAAAGGAATGTCCATTGAGCGTTTTACTGATGAAGATATCTTGAATATGGCTGATGAACTGAACCAGCGTCCACGCCGTATACTAGGCTACCATTCTCCCACGGAACTATTCGATATGTTCCTCGATGAAGTCTATTCTATTGATAATGTTTCTTGATTATATTTTGGTTCAATTTCAACTTGCAATTTACCATTGGTTTTTCTTTTCGTGAAAGAGTGGTGATTTACCTTTCTTTATGGCAAAAGTATTTGATTGACAAAAAAAATAGGAGATAAAGGAAAAGAGGGACATGAACTGTATAAGGATGGAAAAGGATTATATCATTTAAATCTCCAAAAATTTTTAACGGAATTTTAATCGCCTGTTAAGTACAATTTAATCTGAAGAGGATATACTACAAAATGTAAATGGTTAATGCTATGTTTGTTGTGAAAGGATGAGACACATGAGCAAGAAACTTTTACTAGCTGGCGTGGTGGCAGGAGTTATGGCTTTTAGTGCTATCCCTGTAATGGCAGCTACGCACAATATTGATGCGGCTAGTATTCAGCAGGTAAGTCAAAGCACAAAAGATAAGCAGCCACCGAAAATGAAGAACGGCGAACAGCCTCCTGAACCACCCAAAGATGCAAATGGAAAGCCGCTTCCGCCTCCAGATGGAAAGCAGTTACAGGGGCATGATAAAGCAAATCATAACGGTGAGCAGCCACCTGAACCGCCTAAGGATAAAGATGGTAAGCCGTTGCCTCCACCTGATGGGGTTCAACATGGCCAACAGAATAACAAATGATGATTGGTTAATAAGAAATTGCAGTTGGGGAATATAAAAGAAGAGTTTTATTATAAGCTTGACACGGTATGGGCATTATGGTATTGTATACCCATCAATAGTGGCAAAGAAGCCTGGACGAAATGTTGGTTCGTCCAGGCTTTTATACTCCTTGGATTATCGCTATTGGTAAGTATAATATTGGTTTTGCAGGACAGAGGCGTCCTAAATCATGCAGGTTCGTGATTTAGGACGCCTTTTCTTGCTTTTTTAGGAGGTACAAAAATGATTACGTTTCCGCTATTCACTGAATTAGAAAAACACCGTGACGCAGCCAATGAAAATTTTCATCGCAATGTCAGTCCACAATTAATCGATAGACTTAAGACTTTTGGCTTTGAACAGATCAGTAAAGATGACGTTGAAATCATGCAGATTCAGGAAAAGTCTACTCAGAATAAATATGTTCTAGCTATCCATAAATATGAAATCACGATTCACTTCCATCATGTCAAGACTGGCGAGCAGCTGTTGATTTGTTCCATAAGCAATTTTGAACTTAGTGCCCATGTCATTCTGGATATTATCATTGATTCCATAGACAGTTGGCTTCAGTATGGGGAAATCTATGATTATAAAGCTGCACAGAATTTGACGGAAAGAGCAAAAAGACGAAGCTGATGATATTTAATCTTTATGGAATGACAGTTGCGCTGTTGATTTCGTTTTTAGACAGGAAAAAATAGTTTAAAAGGGGGATTTGAGCAAGCAGTGGTACATGATCTTTTCGTATCGGCGCAGATAAGCACTTCCAGTGGGGGTGCTTTTTTCATGTATAAAGATGGAAAGGAGGTAAGATATATTTATATTGTCTATGGCTCTGATATGCTATAATAAGGATTATGATAAGATGAGGGAGACAGAATCTATGGAAATGAAATCCAAATTTTTTCAGGAATTGTCCACCAGGGAATTATATGAGCTGCTAAAGGCAAGAGCACAAATATTTATTGTAGAACAGGACTGTGCATATCTGGACCTGGACGACAAGGATTATAAAAGCCTGCATGTATTCTATGAAGATACTGGAAAGGTAACAGCATATCTGCGCGCTTTCCCAAGAGAAGATGGACGGGTGCAGATGGGAAGGGTACTTACTGTAAAGCATGGTATGGGCTTGGGTGGTAAACTCCTTCGGGAAGGTATTGAGCAAGTTAAGGAAAAATTACATCCTGCCGTAATCTATATTGAAGCCCAGTGTTATGCAATTGGCTATTATGAACGGGAAGGTTTTCGTGTGTGTTCTGAGGAATTTCTCGAAGATGGTATTCCTCATAGAGGTATGGAACTTATAATCGCCTAAATTTTGCATCATATAAGGAAAATTTTTTTATAAATCCAATAGGAATCTGACCATATTACAGTGTATAATCCAGGCGAAATATACTCCACACTACAGGATGGTACAGAACTTAAGGTATAAGAATTAACGGGGGTGTTGCATAAGTGATTTCTCACTCATGCAACACCCCCGTTTTCATGCAGGTATTCGGCTTTGTATGTAGAAGAAGTACATGAATATTAGAAATGGCGAGGTGAGTCTATATGAGTGATGATGCAAATTGGCAAGGATTTATCCGCAAGGCTATTGAAGCCGAGGCCTCCGATATACATCTGACTGTCGGGCAAAGGCCCCATATGCGCTGTTTTGGTACATTGCAGCCAATGGACAGCCGTCCGCTGACGGAAGGTTTTCTGGCGGATTTTTGTTCAGTCGTTATGAGCGCTGAACAACGCGCCCGGCTGCAAAAGGATAAGGATATCGATTTATCCTGGACCTTTGAGGGCAGGCGTTTCCGCGTCAATGCCTACTACCAGCAGGGGTATCCTGCTTTGGCGCTCCGTTTGCTGCCGGAGAGGATTCCGAGCCTGGCGGAAATTGGCGCACCCAAGGCCTGGCAGAAGATGAAGAAGCTGGACCAGGGGCTGATTCTGGTAACCGGACGGACCGGTTCAGGCAAGACCACTACGCTGGCGGCTTTTATCGAGGAGCTGAATCGGGAGAAATCGTATCATATCATCACCTTGGAAGATCCGATTGAATATGTTTTTCAGCCGAAAGACTGCTTTATCAGTCAACGGGAACTGGGGCTGGATTTCTTATCCTTTGCCAATGCACTGCGGGGAGCTTTACGGGAAATGCCGGATGTTGTTTTGGTGGGGGAAATCCGTGATGCCCAAACCCTGTCAACAGCCCTTAGCGCTGCTTCTGCAGGAATGCTGGTGCTGGGGACTTTGCACAGTGCTACGGCTGCCGATGCCATGCTGCGAATGGAGGGATTATTTCCTCTGACCGAACAGTCCGGTTTACGTTATTTGCTGGCAGAGGTCCTGCAAGGTGTCTTTGCCCAGCGGTTGCTACCGGATATGCAGGGAGGACGCATAGCTGTTACAGAAGTCCTACTGGCAAATTCTGCTGTACGCAGTCTGATTCGGCAGGGAAAGTACAACCAGATGACTTCGGTGATGCTCAGTCAGCAGGCAATGGGGATGCAGACACTTGCCATCGCAGTCCAGCAGGCATGGCAGGCAGGTCGGATTGAAAGAAACCTGTTCGATAAAATAGCCGGAGCAGCAGGAGGAGAATATGCACTATCAATATGAGGCCTGTAACCGGCAAAGAGAGCAGTTTCAGGGAACGGTCGAAGCAGGAAGCCGACAGGAAGCAGCCCATAAGATACGCCGGCAGGGCCTATGGATAACAGCCATTACCTGCCCGAAACAGACGACCATCCCCGAGCTGAAAAATATTTCTCTGCATCACCTTTTTTCTGTTGCGGTTTCCCCTGCACAGATTGCGCTCTTTTTTCGCCAGCTAGCAGTGTTACTGGGGGCTGGCATTCCCGTTCATGACGCGCTGAAGGCCCTGCAGACCAGCAGAAAACAAGGCAGTTATGCCCGCTTGCTCAACCAGCTTTATCAACAGGTACTGCAGGGAAAATCCTTATCCATGGCCATGGCGGAAAGCCATAATTTCTCCCCGCAAATCAGTCAATTGGTGGCTGCAGGAGAAAGTGCCGGCACCTTGGAGGAAACCTTCAGCCGGCTGGCGGATTTTCTGGCTCGTCAGGTAAAAGACTGGGAACAATTAAAATCGATTTTGCTTTATCCGGTCATTATTGGCGTAACCGCTATAGCCGTACTTATTTTTATGACGCTATTTATCCTGCCGGCCTTTGCCGCCATGCTGCAAAACCTGCAGGCAGAATTACCCTTACCCACCAAGCTATTGCTTTTTCTGGCAGATTTTTTCCAGACCTATGGCATGGAAACCGCCTGGCTTTGTGTTTTCTTCCTCGCTGGCCTGTCTGCATTATCCCGACGGCCGCTGATTCGACGCTTCGGACACCGCTGTCTGCTGTCCCTGCCATTATTAGGAAAACTGGCTGGTCATACGGCCTGGTCCATTGCCCTGCGCACTCTGGCCATGCAACTGGAACAGGGAATTCCTCTCCATGAAGCCCTCAAAAACACCGCATCGGCCGCAGGAAACCATTATTTGGCAGAAGAATTACGCAAAGTCCAGGTAAAGGTGGAGCAGGGCTGTTCGCTGTTGATGGCCCTGCAGGATTGCCCATTTTTCCCGCCGATGCTGCAGGAAATGCTGGCAGCAGGGGAGCAGGCCGGACAATTGGAAATCATGCTCAATAAAGCCGCCGACTTCTGCAGTGTATTGGCCGAAAATGAATCCGCACGCCTGCAGGCGTTGGCAGAACCTGCAGCTATTTTCCTCGTTGGCGGACTGGTATTTTTTATGGTTATGGCGATAATCATGCCCTTATTAAATACTATGGATGCCTTGCAGTTGTAAAGTTGTTGCATAAGATAACAAATTTTGCCAATAAATATAGACAAATCGCGGTATAATAAGTATGCTAATTATATTGACGAAGTGGGGGCTTTTCATGACAACTGCTTTTCCTTTGTGGAAAAAGAATCTCTATATTTGTTGCGCAGCATCCTTTATCGTGTCCATCGGTATGAGCCAGATGGCACCAATTCTGCCCCTGTATATTGCGGAATTGGGGGTAAATGATCCGGCAGACATCGCCCGCTGGGCTGGCATCGTCTTTGGCTGCAATTTCATCAGTCTGGCTATTTTTTCGCCTATTTGGGGGCGTTTATCGGATAAGGTGGGGCGCAAACCCATGATACTGCGGGCTTCGGGCTGGCTTGGCATCATCATGCTGGGCATGGGCTTTGCCCAGAGTGTCTGGCACTTGGTTATTCTGCGCCTGATGCAGGGCTGCCTCAGCGGTTTTCAGGCCGCTGTTATTCCCCTGCTGGCCCAGGAAACGCCTAAGGAACATTCTGGCTGGGCCCTGGGGATGTTCTTTACCGCTCAGGTTTCCGGCGGCCTGTTGGGACCAATTTTTGGCGGCTGGCTCAGTGAGCTTTTGGGATTCCGCGATGCCTTCCTGTTTATTGGCTGTTGCTGTTTGTTAGGATTTTTGGCGCTGACCCAGGTACAGGAAAAGCATAAGCCAGTTCCTGCTGTCCAAGCAGAATCAACCGCATCCTTCCGGCAAATCTGCCAGCAGAGTACCATCCTCGGCGTGTTTTTGACCACCATTCTGCTGCATTTTTCCCTGTCCTGTATCGCGCCGATTCTGACGGTCTACATTCAGGAAATCGCCGGCAATATCGACCATATTGCCCTAATCTCTGGAGCCGTCTTTTCTGCTGCGGGCTTTGCTAGTATGCTCTTTGCCTCCCGGCTGGGCCTGCTGGCTGACCGCATTGGCTCAGAAAAGATTCTCTTCCGTTGCCTGTTGATTTCCGGACTGGTTTCCATCCCTCAGGGCTTTGTAACAGCGCCCTGGCAGCTGGGGCTGCTACGTTTTTTCCATGGCATTGCCATTGCCGGACTGATGCCATCGACGAATAATCTGATTCGTCAACTGGCACCTCCGGCATTGATGGGACGCATCTTTGGCCTAAACCAATCGGCCCAATTCATTGGCATGTTTACCGGAGCCTTCTTCGGTGGACAGCTGGCGGCCCTTATGGGAATCCGCAATCTCTTTCTGCTGGTGGCAGCTTTGCTGTTAATCGATGCCTGCTGGTTTCGTACAAAAATCATTACGGCTGCCAAGCCCTAACCAATAAATACGCGGTTTAACTGTACGCAGGCAAGGATAAACTTCTGTCCGTGATAAGGATTATCCTCCTGAAAGCAGGATTTTACACGTATAAAGTCGAATGTTCTATTTTGTCCTACATTATACGATTGCGTATCATGTCATTATCTTTGAGGGGGATACTATTGAGGTTATCAATTCGCAGGAAAGTTTTGTTCATCCTGCTCTCTGGTGTAATAACAACATCGCTGGCAGTAGCTGGCTTATCCATATACAGTCTGACCAAAACCCGGAAGGCCATGGAGGGGGAAAGTGCGAACCTGGGCCTATTCTTAACGGACTCTATGGGGGGCTATACCGAACGTTTTGCTCGAGCCCGATTGAAGGAAGTTACGGCCACCAAGGCCCAGCATCTGGATCGGGAACTCTATAATATTCAGGATGATTTACGCTATATGGCCAATGCCATGTACATCATTCTGACTCATCCGGAAGATTACCGGCCTCGCAGTCTGCCCGATACGCGCAAGGAAGCGGATATCCTGTCTGGCAAGCCCTACATTCATTACAGCGCGGCTATGCTGCAGCAGGGTGTCAGCCCGGAAATGGAAAAAGAAATCGCCCTGGCGTCTAATTTTGCCGATGTGCTGCGTTCCATGAGTCTGGCCTATATGGGCGGACGGTCTTCTTTATATGCAGGGTCCAAGAACGGATATCTGCTCTGCCTTGATCTGGTTACCTCGGATAATACGCAAACCAGTATATTTCCATCCCCGGAGCACAAGAGGGACTTCCTGAATAACTATGACCATCGCAACCGGACCTGGTATATCCAGGGCAAAGATGCAGATAAACCGATTTTTTCCAATGCCTATATCGGCGCAGAGGGAAATCTGGACATGACCTGTGCTCTGCCCTATTACGATGCCAATGGTTTTGCCGGGGTAATGGGGATAAGTTACACTGTGGAAGATATTTATGAATCCTTGGTGGAAACTGCCATGGAGTACAACGGGGATAGTTTTGTGGTGGATGGTTCCGGAAATATCATCCTCTCTTCTGAAAAAGAAGGGTTGTTGTCGGTGGCATCTGAGAAAAAAGACCTTCGTCAGTCCGATAACCCCGGTATAGCAGAAGCTGCCCAGTGTATGACCAAAGGCGATACATGTGTTACTTCCGTAGAGCTGGATGGGAAATCCTATTATCTGGCCTATGCGCCGCTGCAAAACATCGGCTGGAGTCTCTGTCTTTTGCTGGATAGCTCGGAAATCATGGATCCGGTAGAAAAGGTAGAAAGTGATGTCATGACCAAGGTGCAGGCTTTCCAGAAAACCCTGCAGGAAACCTTATCCACGGTTCTGCTCTGGGGGTTGTTGCTCCTGATTCCCATTCTGATCTTGCTCATCTATATCAGCGATTGGCTGGCGGGACGCTTTACCCGTCCCGTACGCCGCTTGGCTGAAGGTGCCCGCGAGATTGCCCGGGGAAATTTTGACAAGAAGATTACCCTGACCACAGGTGATGAGCTGGAGCATTTGGCCGAGGCCTTTAATTTCATGACGGATGAACTGAAAAAATACATGAAAAATCTGGCCAATGTAGCAGCCAAGGAGGAGCGTACCCGTACAGAATTATCCGTAGCAGGCAAAATTCAGGCGGACATGCTGCCCCAGAATTTTACGGACTTCCCCGACCATCCAGAGTTCGATATTTATGCTTTGATGGAACCAGCCAAGAACGTCGGCGGTGACTTTTACGATTTTTATCTGCTGCGCAGACGCTATCTTGTGGTTACCGTGGCAGATGTATCCGGCAAGGGAGTCCCTGCGGCGCTGTTCATGGCCAAATCCCAGTCTGTGCTGAAAAATGCCGTACTGCGGGCAGATAACCCGGAGGATATGGGACGAATCTTGTCGAAAGCTAATAATGAGCTTTGTCAAAATAACGAAGCCACAATGTTCGTTACGGTATTTATCGGCGTGCTGGATTTGGAGACGGGGCACTTCACCTATGCCAACGGCGGGCACTGCCCTCCACTCTTAGGGCATGAAGGCCACTATGAATTCATGCCCTTGAAGAAAAACTGTGTACTGGGTTTAACCGAAAGAGATTATACCCAGCAGAGTATCGATTTATCGCCGCAGGACACCCTGTTCATCTATACGGACGGTGTTTCTGAAGCCATGAATGAACAGGATGAATTGTTTACCGAAGCCCGCATTAAAGAGGGGCTTAATCATTTGTCTGACCGCCAGGATGTATCGGCCATTTTAGACCAGATGCTGCAGGTTGTCCGGCAATATGCAGGGGATGCTGAGCAATCCGATGATATAACCATGCTGGGATTGCGCTATAGGGGAAAGTGAGGAATTATCCATGGGATTGATGATTACCACCGAAAAACAGGGAAGCCATTTAAGAATGAAGCTGCAGGGAAAATTGAGCACACTGGAGGCCAGAGATTTCAATGAGGCCTTCGCTGAAGCAGCCGAGGGGATACAGGAAGCGGAATTGGATTTTTCCGAATTGAGCTATATCGCATCGGCTGGATTACGCTCCCTGATCATAGCCAAGAAAAAAATGACCCAACAGGGTGGGGATATAAAGGTACTTTATCCTACGGAAGATGTGATGGGCGTATTCAATGCCACCCGTTTTGATAATGTGGTCACCATTGTGGAACGGGAAACCGATGCAAAGAGCCCCATATTCTATCCGCTGCGGCCTGTACAGCGCTGGATGGTGGATACCCATTTCCAGAAAGCCCAGTCCACCATGCTGAACACCGGCGCGTTGGTTCAGATGGATTCCTCCATCAATATGGAAAAACTGGCAGAGGCACTCAACAGCCTGCTGACCGCCTACGATATCTTCCGCTGCCGCCTGGTCTTTCATCCGGAAACCGGGGAAATCTGCCAAAGGTTTGATGGGGAAGTGGGCAAGGTTTACGTGGAAACCCTGTCGGATGAAGCATTGGAAAAACGCAAACAGGAGCTGAAGCTTCCTTATGAATTGATTGACCATCCGCTCTACCGTATCTACCTGATGAAGACGGCCTCAGCTAATCTCTTTTATATGGATTTCTATCATGCCATCATGGACGGCACAGCCATCGTGCTGCTCTTTTGGCGGGATCTGGAAAAACGCTATAATCAGATCATGAAAGGGGAAGAAGTAAAGGGCTTAGGGAAAATTCATATGTACAGCGATTATATCCTGTCCGAAAATAATCTTTCTGAGGAAGAAAGACAGGTGGGTCAGGATTACTGGCGTAAGATGCTGGAAGGTTTTACGGAGGAAGAGTATCTGCCCGAACCGGATGTACAGGGCGAACGGGAAACGCCGGAACATGAGATTGAGGTTCCCTTTGCCGGAATGGATAAAAAGTTCTTTAAGGGTAAAAGTTTCACAGAAAATACCTTTTTTATTGGAGCAGCGCTGTTGGCTTTAGCCAAGACAAGGAATCGGAAGGATGCCATTCTGGGCTGGGTGCACAATGGCCGCATGACTTCTGCCGAGCGGCGGCTTATGGGATTGATGATTGACCAGTTCCCCCTGCGTTGGAAGTTTGGCCGGGAAATGGACGTGCTGACCTACTTAACGGAACTGGAAGATAAGATTAACGAAGGACTGCAATACCGGAAGAGCCTGCGTGTGGTCTATGAAGAGGATTTGGATGATGGTATTCCCAGTTTTATCCTGCAGAAGGGCAGTATGGGACGCCGGGGCTCCATGAAATTTGCCGGTGGAGAAGCCAATGTCGTAGAAATGCCTGCCAATGATATTTCAGCTGCCGATAACACGTTGGATATCGAAATGAATTCCCATGATGATGGCACCTATTCCCTGGTACTGGATTATGACAACTTCCGCTACACCGAGGGGAATATGCGTAAGTTTGCCGCCACCATGGAAAAGATGGTACAGGGATTACAGGATGAGAACGTTCAAATCATGGAACTGCTCAAATAAACGGAAAAGGGATGGGGATTGATGGATAAGGAAACATGGTGTCAAAAAAATTTTGCGGATGAAATGCCGGACTGTCTGCCTTTGCCAGACCGGCGGGAATCTGCCGATAATCCGTGGCAGAAATGGACACTGGCCTATGAACATGAGAGCAGCAAAGGGGAAAAGCTTGCCAGTGTGCTTTATCTGCTGGGGGTATATGGAGGACTTACAGAAGCCGGGCTCATCGTCTATGAAAAGCAGGAATTCCTGCCTCTGCGGCAGAGTTGGCGTCAGGAAGATTCTCCGCAGAAATTGGCAGCAGCTTCGGCCTCCATGCTCAAGGAAGCTGCTGCCTACAGCTGGACAAGGGAAGCTGTTTGGGATTTGTTGGGGCAGGAGAAGGGTCGGGGCATAGCCTTGGCCTTGGATGGAGATATTCCTCTGAAGCAGCAAGCGGGATTGGCACTGATTTTCCAGGTGACAATGGATAAACTGGAAATCCGCTATGCATCTGCCCATTATTCTGAAGCGTTTATCCAGTCCATGGGACTATCCTGGCGGGAAATCCTTTTGCATCTAGCGCAGGCTGAAACGCTGGCAGATATGGTCATTACGCCAGCAGAAACCATGAGTCTTTTGGATCGGTTTAACCAAACGGAGCGGGAATATGACCGTCAGTCTACGATTATTGACCAGTTTCGGGCGGCTGCGCAAAGGATGCCGGATAATATTGCCGTCATCTATGAAGAGCGGGAATATACTTACGCACAAGTAACAGAACTTTCCGATAAGTTAGCCTTTTTCCTGCATCAACAGGGATTAGGGCGAGGAGATACGGCAGCGGTTCTGCTTGACCGTTCTGAATACATGGTCATTGCTTCCCTGGGGGTATTGAAAGCCGGTTGCGCCTATGAGCCGCTGGATCCCAACTATCCCGATGAGCGCCTCTCCTTTATGACGAAGGATGCTGCAGTCAAACTGTTGATTGTGGATGATCAGCTGGCAGATCGTTTGGCTAATTTCCCGGATTTTCAAGGGCTGACCCTGCGCTTGTCGGAAATTCCCCAACTGCCCAAACCAAATGCAACAGAACTGGCCGCCATCGAAGGGCCGCAGCCGGATGACCTGTTCATGCTGATTTATACCTCCGGCACCACGGGCGTGCCCAAGGGCGTGCGTCTCCTGCATAGAAATCTCATGGCTTTTGCATCCTGGCACCGGCACCATTTTGACTCTGCGGCAGATAAGCGGGTAACCTGCTATAACAGTTATGGTTTTGACGGCTCCCTGGCGGATATGTATCCCATATTGACGGTGGGGGGCGCTGTGGTGGTTATTCCCGAAGAAAAGAAATTAGACCTGCCGGCACTGGCGCAGCTCATCCGCAAGCATCAAATCTATCTGGCAGATTTCCCCAGCCAGGTGGGGCGGCAGTTTGCCCTGACCATGGATTGTCCCTCTTTGAAATATATCGTGGTCGGGGGAGAGAAACTGGTTCCCTTTGAGCCTGTCTATCCCTATATCATGGCCAATGAATACGGCCCCACCGAGTCCACCGTTGCCATTACCTGTTATGATGTGACCAAATACCAACCCGATATTCCCATTGGCACGCCTATGGATAATACGGCTATCTACGTTGTGGACAGTGCCGGCCGCCGGGTGCCGCCAGGGGCATTGGGCGAGCTTTGGACGGCCGGTGTGCAGGTTACAGGCGGTTATCTTAACCGGCCGGAAAAGACGCAGGAGGTCTTTATTGCCAATCCCTTCAGTCAGCATTCGGACTATGCTACGGCCTATCGTACCGGTGATATTGTCCGGTATTTACCCGATGGCAATATCGAATTCGTGGGCCGCCGGGATGGTCTGGTGAAAATTCGGGGGTTCCGGGTGGAACTAGCCGAGGTGGAGAGCGTCATCCACGATTTTCCACCGGTGGAAAATGCTGCCGTGGTGGCCTGTGACAACCCCGCGGGGGGCAAGTTCATTGCAGCCTATGTGGTATCTTCAGAAACGATTGATCCCAAAGCCCTGGCTGATTTTATCCGGGAGCGCAAACCACCCTATATGGTACCTGCAGCCATCATGCAGATACCGGACATTCCCCGCAATCAGAATGGCAAGTTGAACCGCAGAGCTCTGCCAGAGCCGGAAATCTATGCCAGTGCTACTCCCTATGTGGCACCTAAGAATGATGTGGAGGCAGAACTTGCCCGGGGCTTCGGTGTGGCCTTAGGAATGGACAGAGTCAGTGCAGCGGAGGATTTCTTTGCCGCTGGCGGCGACAGCCTCAGCATGATCCGGCTCCTTTCAGAATGCCGGGATTTGCAGTTGAATTTCAACTTGATTTATGAGGGCAAGACCCCCATGGGCATAGCCAGTCTCTTAAATCAGCGTCAAAAGAATTCTTCTCAGGGCAAGGTCCGGGATACCCATTTCTTTGGTCCTTTGCATCAGCTCCATTATGATTGGGGCAACTCCCTGGAGGAGGGCTATGGTCTTCATTGTGATGCCACGGTATCCCTGGACCCCAAAACGGATATGGAACGACTGGCTGCGGCCATTGAATCGACGTTAAAAGCCCATCCTGCTGTGGATGCCCGGCTTACGGCCACCAAAACAGGTGAGCTGCGCTGGCGCAGCGGTGATATGGCAGCTGTAAAGCCCGTGGTTGAGCATATATCCCGGCAGGATTACGATAACCTAAAGAAAAGTATACGCCAGTCCATGAACAAGCCGGAAACCCGCATGTTCGTTACCCGGCTCTTCCTTATTGAAGAAGCTGACGGAACACATAGCAAGGAATTCTACTTTGATTTCCTGCATCCCATTATTGATGGGGATTCCCTCAATATTTTCCTGGCAGATATCGATGCAGCCTATCAGGGCAAAGAATTGGAGCCGGAAGAATACACCATCTTCGACTACTATGATGAAATTGAAGATACCATGGCTACGGAGGCTTATAAGCAGGAACAACAGTGGAATCATAACTATGTGCAGTCCTTTACGCAGCGGCCAAGTGAACTGCCCGGTGATTTAGATCCTAAGGGCGAAAATGACACGCGGGATATCATGGTCCCGCTGCATATCGACCTTAAAGCGGTGGATGCTTTTACCAAGGCCCAGGGAATTACTGACGGCAGTCTGCTGGCAGCTTCCTTTGGCCTGTTGCAGGCGCGGAATAATGGCGAACAGGCCGCCGCTGCCCTGACCATCTACAACGGCCGTGATGATATTCGTTATGAGCGCACCATGGGGGCCATATACCGTCATTATCCCCTCTGCGTCCGTTGGCAGGAGGATATGACCGCTGAACGCTTTGTCAAAGAGACCCAGGACAGCATTCTTCAGTGTCGGCGTCATGCCCTCTACGAAGGCGATCCTGTGCCTTTGATTGCTGCCTTTGCCTATCAGGGCGAGGATGTGGACGGCGCCTTTGATTTCTGTGGTGGCAAGGCTTATTACGAAGAAATCGAGGACTTTGAGGAAGAGAATTTTGATTTCTTTGTCCACCGCCGTCAAGACGATTTCTATCTGAATTTGACCTATAATACCAAAGAATACAGCGATGCCTTTGTGCAGAGATTCATGGCCGATTATACTCAGGTTATCCATGCTTTAGTGGCCGGTAAAAAAGTGCAGGAAATCATGCATTTGTTGGACCACTGATGGAGAAAGGAATTATGCCTTGAACCCAAAAATCGATTACGCGTATTTTACCCGCCGGATGTTTTTCCATGCGGTTCTGCCTGCACCCTTGGCAGCCATAGGCTTGTCTTTAGCCGAGATGGGGGATACCATTCTGGTGGGTCATGCCATCGGCATGGATGGTTTGGCTGCCGTAGGCTTTGTATCCCCGTTGTTCCTGCTAGCTACTTTCTTCGTCTTTGGCCTTTCCATGGGAGGAGCCATCGTCTTCAGCAACCTTATGCACGAAGGAAAAAAGGAAGATGCCTTGGGACTGTTCAACTTTTGTCTGCGTCTATCTGCGGTTGTGGGCTTTACCATTACCGCAGCCGGCCTGCTCTTTGAAGACAGCCTGCTGGCCATGCTGGGCACCGGTCCCCAGGATGGGGTGGTCTATGAGATGGTCAGGAGTTATATCCTGTACATTCTCCTGGGCATACCCTTTGAAATCCTCATGGAAGTGCTGACCGCTTATCTTCGCAATGACAACGCGGATAATCTGTCTGTGGTCATTCAAGGAGCCAGCGGGGTGGTGAATCTGGGCATCAGTGCTCTTCTGCTCTTCGTGTTTGACTGGGGGATTGCCGGCTGCAGCTTTGGCTTCTTTATCGCCAATCTGTTGGCTGTTGGTATCGCTTTGGGATATATCCTCTTTCGGAAAGATGGTGAACTATCCCTCCGTTCCCGGACTATTCCCTGGCGGGATGCCATTAAGCCGCTGCGGCTGGGTTTTGCCACCTCTTCGGAGTATATCTTTGACGCCATCTTTACCCTGGCAGCTATCCATCTGGTGCTGGAGCTGGCGGGAACCGATGGGGTAGCGGTATTCAACATCATTGAAAATCTGTCCTTGCTGTTCATCTTCCTTTACGAATTCATCGGCAAGACGTCCCAGCCGCTCTTTTCCACCTTCTTCGCCGAAGGGAATCAGACGGAGCTGCATCGGACCTTTCGCTATGCCTTGGGGTACTCCCTGTTTTGGGGTATCCTGGCCACTTTGCTGGTTATCCTGTATCCCCAAATCCTGGATCTGCTTTTCGGCCTGGAGGATATCCAGGATGCTGAGCTTGCGTACTATGCAGCCCGGGTATTCTGTATTGGCACCATATTCATGGGGCTTACTTTGCTCTTACAAAATTATCTGCAAACCGAAGAAGATGAAAAGGGCGCTTTTCTGATTGTGTTCCTGCGGCGGTTAGGGGTCAGTATGCCCCTGGCTTTCCTGTTGGCTGAGTTTGGTTTTGCGGCCTTTTGGCTGGTCTATCCCTTAGCAGAGATTGGCACATTGATAATTCTCTATCTCTACAAGCGCAAAAATGGCGAGCAGGTAAAACTATCTCCGGAGCGAATTTATAGTGCGTCCTTTCTGGGAAAACTTGCTGTTGTAGCCGAACAGCTGGATGCTATTGAAGCCTTTGCCGCCCAATGGGGGGCAGATTCCCAGAAACGTCATACCCTGCGTCTGGCGGTGGAGGAAATCTGCGGCCTTATGGCTGAGCGGGCCCAATCCATGGATGATGATTCCCTGCTGACACAGTTGACGCTTTTGGCCAAAGAGGATGGTTCTTTTCAGCTCCATTTGCGGAACAATGGGGAAAAGCTGGACCCCTTGTCCCTGATATCCGAAAATCTGGCTAAACTATCTGCCCAAAAGGAAAATTACGATATTCGGCTTTTGGTTCTGCATGCGGTAAAATCCCATGCCCAGCAGTTCCTCTATCGCAATTATCAGGGATTCAATACCATTACCTTGACGATTTGATTCCGTGCCACGCCAGAGCGGCCGCCTTGCTTTTGCCGCTCTGGCGTGGTAAACTTCTAGAAGAGACCGCGGTATTCAACCGTGCTAAAACCATAAAAAATAGGGCAACGTCTTGATGACGTTGCCCCTTTATGATTAGGGAGGATGACATTGAAAGTTTTGAATTTCTTTGGCGGCGCCGGTATCGGCAAGAGCACCATCGCTGCCGATGTGTATTCCAAGCTCAAGCGAAAAGGTTACCGGACAGAGTTGGTGGGCGAGTACGCCAAGTGGCTCTGGTATCAGAATGCCACCGATATTGTCAAGGATCAGCTCTATCTGTTTGCCGAACAGGCTCACCGCACCAGGACTCTGGCCGATTACGGGGTGGAATACGCCGTCTGTGATTCCCCTTTGCCTCTGAATATCATCTATAACCGGGAACCCAGTGAGGCCTTTGATACGCTGGTGATGCAGGAGTTCAACCGCTACGAGAACTACAATTACCTGCTGCGGCGCAACGACGAATTCATCAGCATTGACGGCCGCAAGGAAACCAATCTGGAACAGGCCAAGGAGAAAGATGAACAGATAATCACGATTCTGGAAAAATGGCAGATTCCCTATACGGTAATTTCTCCCTGGGAAACCGATAAAGTCGCCTTGGATCTGAAGGTGCGGTAAGCCCATGGAAATCGAACGTCAATTCTTGGTGGAAAAGCTGCCGCCACTGCCGGAGAAATTTGCCTTCTTAGCACAGGGCTATATTTCTCTGGAGCCGGAAATCCGCATCCGCCAGATAGGGGAGAGCCAGTATTTTTTAACCGTCAAGCGGGGCGCAGGTCTGGTACGGGAAGAATGGGAAACGGCTATATCTTTTCAGGAATTCGGAAATCTAAAGGAACGCCTTTATCCTGGAACCTGCATGATTCGGAAAAAGCGCTATCGGCTACCCCTGCCAGACGGCTTAATCGCCGAACTACATGTACATGCCGGGCATCTGATGGGATTCAATTATGTGGAAGTAGAATTTCCTGACGTGGAAAGTGCACAGGCCTTTATACCACCGTCTTGGTTTGGCCGGGAGGTTACCGAAGATGCCCGGTTCTCCTATGGCCTGCTGGCCCAGGAAAACGGATTGGAAATCCTACAGCAGATTCTACAGAAGGAGCATATAAATGACCAGTAAGATAACGGTGCTGGTGGAAAACACCGCACGAGAAAACAGTCCTTTGCGGGCAGAACATGGCCTTTCCTTGTTCGTGGAAACGCCGGAAAATGCCGTTCTCTTTGACTGCGGTCATACCGGGCTGGCCTGGAAAAATGCAGCGGCTCTGGGAATTGATTTGCGTAAGGTAAGTTCCGTTATTCTCAGTCATTCCCATTACGACCATGCCGGCGGCTTTCCCTCGCTATTGACTTATTGCCAGCCGGGGAGAATCTATACTGGCCAGAATTTCTGGCTGGAAAAATTTTCCTATGACCAAGAAGGGAAAACTTATCTGGCTAAAGGCTGTGGTTTTTCGCCAGCAGATTTAAGCCGCTGGCAGATTGACCAGCAGGTATGTGGAGATTTCCTGTCTTTGGACAGTTATGCTGCTTTATGTACGGACTTTCCACGCCATTATCCCTTTGAACAGATTCCTGAGAAGTTCTGCCGTGGCCCCCAAAAGGAACCGGATCCCTTTGATGATGAAATCTGCCTGCTGTTGCCGGAAGGGGAGGATTTAGCCATGGTGGTGGGGTGTTCCCATCGGGGCATCCTGAATATGGTCACTGCGGTAAAAGCGCGCACAGGAAAAAGAGTTGTGCGTATTGTCGGCGGCATCCATCTAAGCCAAGCCAGTCCGGAACAAAGGCAGCGCACCCTACGGGAACTGGCCGCGCTGGGCGTACAAAAACTCAATCTCTGCCACTGTTCCGGTACCGCTGTACCGGGAAGGATTACGACCGGAACTGTACTGGAATGGAATTGAATAACTGGTATCAGACGGTCACAGCCATCTGCTGACCAAGTGAATACGAAGGACAGGCTGATGATTACCATATTTTAGTTTGTATCATATAAGAAAATTTTTCAAAAAAAAGGGTTTTTTGATAATTTAAAGTATGCTATAATCAATGCATATGTTATAATTTATGCAATTTAATCAATTGGATTAGGTGTCGCAAGACTCAATAGAAAAGCCGGTCGAAAGCCGGCACGGTCACGCCACTGTAGCGGGGAGCGAATCTGCACAAGTTAAGTCACTGGGGAAACCTGGGAAGGCGCAGAGGAGCGATGAACCGGAGCCAGGAGAACTGCCTGATTGACAATCACCGTTATGACCTGCGAGGGATGGGGAGGGGATTTGCCGTTTTTCTGTGCTATTGGGTAGTTTTTTAGTATACAGTTTTCAGCTGTCCTCATGATTTGAGGACGGCTTTTTTATTGGAGGGATATATTTTGCAAAGAACGTTCAAGGGCTGGCATTTGACGGTATTGTGTCTGTTATTGTTTATTTGCCTGGCGGGATGTAAGCAGGAAACACCGCAGGCAGCGATGCCGAGCGCCTATACGGTGACCGATGCGCAGGGAACACAGGTCCATATGCCGGCTAAGCCCCAGCGCATTTTGACCATGTCCATGAGCACAGATGAGGTCATGCTGGGTCTGGTGGAACCGGAACGCATGGCGGCAGTCAATGCCATGCTAGATGATCCAGCCAGTTCCAATGTGGTGGAATTGGGAAAGAAAGTGGAAACAAAAATCCGTTATCCATCTGTGGAGGAGATTGCCAGTCTGCAGCCGGACCTGGTAATCATCCCTGACTGGGGAGATTTGTCGCGGGTAGAGGCCCTGCGGGACTTGGGTATTCCGGTAGTGGTCTGCAAGGGCCCCAGGAGTCTGCAGGAAGTCAAGGAGACGGTCACGTTATTGGCACAGGCGGCTGGAGAGCCCCAGAGAGGGGAACTCCTGCTGCAAAAAATGGATGAAAAACTAGCGGAAATCACCACAAAAGTGCAGGAGATTCCCAAAAGCGAACGGCGCAGCGTAGTCCTGATTTCCCTGATGAAGGGGTATGGCGGCGCGGGCTGTTGTTTTGATGAAGCCTGCCAGTTGGCGGGAGTAATCAACGGCCGTGCTGCTGCCGGCATCAGGAATGGCGAGGAAATGAGCAAGGAGAAACTTGTGGAAATCAATCCCGATATCCTGTTCCTGCCCACCTATAACAATCATGGCAAATTTGATATTAACCGCTTCCGGAATGAATATTTGCATGACCAGTCATTGCAGAATATGAAGGCCATTCAGCAGAATAACCTGCTGGAACCGGATGAAGGTTATCTATATAACTGTTCGCAGGATTTTGTCTTTGCCGTACAGGAAATAGCTTATCGCGTCTATGGTGATAAGTTCAAATTGGAACCGCAGCAACATCTGTCGGCATTAGAGAATTAAGGGGGATTTTTGATGCAGAAGGTATTAACAAACAGGATTCTAACCGCTTTAGCCCTGGGAACACTGTGCTTTGGAACGACAGTATGTCAGGCTGAAACGGTAAGCGAGGACTTAGGGGATATGGTCGTTACGGCAGAACGTATGCCATCCCAGCGTATGAGTACTCCTGCAGATGTAACCGTGATTACAGCTCAGCAGATTGAAGCAAACCATTATCAAACGGTTGGGGAGGCTCTAGCCAATGTCAATGGCGTGGTCGTAACCAATGGGAATGCAAATGGCGATTCCGAAGTGGTCATCAATGGGGATCAGCGTGTGGTGGTGCTGGTGGATGGCCAGCGTTTGAATAATGATCAAGGGTCGATGACCAGAGCCAGTGTCAATCTGGGCATGCTGCCGTCCATGAAGAATATTGAACGCATTGAGGTGGTAAAGGGCGCCGGTTCCGCCCTTTATGGCAGCGATGCTGTCGGTGGCGTGGTCAATATCATTACCCGGAAGGGAAAAAAGAATGAAACGACAATCGATTTGAATACGGGTTCCTTTAGGACGCATAATTATGAGCTGACCAATCAGGGTAGTGAACAGGGATGGAGCTGGTTTGTAACGGCAGGTTTACAAAAACGCGGCTATTTCAAATTCAAGGATGATAATGATCGCAATGTCCGGATGGGCAATAGCGATTATCGCAATAACAGCTTTTCGTTCCGTTTGGATAAACAATTGTCTGCTCATGATTCTTTGCAGCTGAATTTCAACCACAGACTATCCGATATGGGGATACTGGGCAATGCAGCCGGCCTCCGGCAGAAGCATAATTACAATTACGGGGCACTGACCTGGAACTTTAAGGAACAACAGCCTGTAAAAGGCTTTCTGCGCTATTTTGCCAACTATAAATCCACAGATTATAAAGGGAAATACGATACCCATATGCAGGGCATAGATTATCAGAATGGCTGGAAGTTGGGACCAAACAATAAATTGGTGGCCGGAGCGGAATGGCATCAGAGTGAATCCACCAACAGGCAAAGCGGTTATGCACATAAGAAGATTACCACCAAGGCCGTTTTTGTGCAGGATACCATGCGGCTGACAAACAAATGGTTCTTTGTGCCCGGGCTGCGCATGGATCATCACGATGCTTTTGGCACCCATTGGACGCCTAAGGCGGCAATCAATTACCGGGCGGACAAGCAGACGAAAATCTACGGTTCCTGGGGCCGGGTATTCAAGGCTCCGACGGCGGATGATATGTTCTATACGGATCCCTGGACGAAGGGCAATGCTCATCTGCAGCCGGAATCCGGGCATGTGGAAACCATCGGCTTTTCCCATGAATTCTCTCCCAAGGCAGCCTTGGATGTCAGTTACTTCTGGAGTGACCTCCATGATGCCATCAAATGGATTTATGATTCCACAACTTCCCTGACGAGCGCGATGAATGTATCCCGAGAGAAGAAGCAGGGCGTGCAGATATCCTTTACCGGTAAGCCATCTGCCCATTGGTCCTATGATATCGGTTATTCCTACATTGACACCAAGACCGATGGAGTCAAAGTGCTTTACTACCAGCCTAATGGCTATCATCTGGGCGTCCATTATCACTGTGGCCGCTGGACAGCCAATATCCTGGGACGTGCTGGCAGCGGATTGGATAACAACACCTATGGGTGCCATCATTACACAATTTTGGATTTCAATACCACCTATGCAGCAGCCAAAAACGTAGATGTGTACTTCAAAGTCAATAACCTGACCAATCAGATGTACTATCTGGTGCCCAAATCTGCATATACCGGTTGGTATTACCCGCTGCAGGGCCGTTCTTTTCAATTGGGGGTAAAGGTATCGTTTTAATGGTTAATGAACTACTTGATGTACAGGGATTGCAGGCCGGTTACAACGGAAGAAATGTTCTGCGGCAGGTTTCCTTTCAGGCTGGCAGTGGCGAACTTATTGGCTTGATTGGACCAAATGGGGCAGGTAAAAGTACTTTGCTGAAAGCCATGCGAGGCCTTTTGCCTACAGGAGGGAAAATAACCCTTCAGGGAAAAAAACTGCAAGAATATTCTCCCCAGGAAATGGCCAAAGTAGTGGCTTATCTTCCCCAGCGCAGTCACGTTCCTTTTGCGTTTACCGTAAGGGAAGTGGTGCTGATGGGCCGGGCACCGCATTTGCGCTGGTGGCAGCGGGAAGGACCTCAGGATATCCGCATCGCCGAGGCTTGCATGGAATATATGGCTGTAAAAAATTTAGCGGACATGCCGGTAAACACCCTGTCCGGCGGTCAGCGGCAGCGGGTGCTGTTGGCTAAAGTCCTGGCCCAGCAAACGCCTTTACTGCTGCTGGATGAACCTGCCAGTGGGCTGGATCTTTTTTATCAGGAAGAACTTTTCCGCTTCTGCCGGGAACTTTGTCAGGCTGACCGAACCATCCTGCTGGTGGTACACGACCTGTCGCTGGCAGCCCGGTTCTGTTCCCGTCTACTGCTGATTGGACAGAATAAGCTTTTGGCAGATGGCGCGCCTAAAGCGGTTTTGCAGCCAGAATTGCTGAGCCAGGCTTATGGTGTTGCGGTTCATGTGGGCTTTCATCCACAGACCGGCCATGCGGATATCTATACCCAGGAAGTACCCAGAGAACAGCCAGTGCAGTCTCTATTAACGAAAGGGGATGCGTCATGAAGAAGCGTTTCACCGGTGTGATGACCGGTATGTTCTTTTTATTGCTTTTGACCATGTTGCTGTCCCTGAGTTGGGGACAAATGGATATTCCCTTTTCCCATGTATTGGATGCTTTGCGTCAGGTCGTAGGGTTGGCTCCCTTGAATGGCTTAACTCCCAATGAGGACGCGGTGATCTGGCATATCCGCCTGCCCCGTACGCTGGTTGCTTTGCTTACCGGTGCGGCTTTAGCGGCAGCGGGTGCCGCTTTGCAAGGACTATTTGCCAATCCTTTGGCCGACCCCGCGATTATTGGTGTGTCCAGTGGAGCTTCGGTGGGGGCTATTGTGGCCATTGCCACGGGACTTTCTGCAGCCAGCCTGCTGGCTTTGCCCCTTTGCGCACTGCTGGGGGCCTTGTCAGCGGTCAGCCTGACCATTGCGCTGGCTCTTCGCCGAGGACGGATTCCCATGCTGACCTTGCTGCTGGCGGGTGTGGTGGTCGGCATGTTTCTAGCGGCCGTATCCGCTATGCTGTTGACGGCCGTCAGTGAAAACAAATTACAGGAGTATCTGTTTTGGACAATTGGTGGTCTGGATTACCGTCGTTGGGAACATGTATGGCTGGGGCTTTTTCCCATCGTCATCAGTGTGGGCATAATCTGTCTGTTGGCACGGCAGCTCAATATCCTGTCCTTGGGCGAAACGGAAGCTAAGGCTGTGGGGCTGCCGGTAATCCGCTTTCGCCTGATTCTTTTGTTCTTTGCCGCACTATCCACAGCAACAGGTGTTTGTATCAGCGGTAATATCGGTTTCGTAGGGCTGGTGGTTCCCCATATGATGCGGATGATCATTGGCCCTGATCACCGGCGGCTGTTGCCGGCAAGTGTCTTGGCCGGAGGCATTTTTCTGCTCTTTTGCGACATTGTTGGCCGGGTGCTTCTGCCTGGCACAGAGATTCGCGTGGGCATCATGACGGCCTTCATCGGCACACCGTATTTTTTATATTTGTTGCGTAAGCAACAGCGAATGGAGTAGATAGCAATGGAAAATATTCTTGCAGGACTGGAACTTTTTCAAAAGGGTGGACTGGTTATGTATGTGCTGCTCTTCTGTTCCCTGTTTGTCATGGTCATTGGCCTGGAGCGTTTCCAATACTTTCATCGTATGGACTCAGGCCGGGCGTTTGCTCGGGATTTCTTTATTCGGATGGGAAAGGAAGACTATACCGGAGCGTTGAGCCTGGCGCGGGAATCCTCCGGCAGTGTGGCGGAAATCATCGTGCAGGCAGTGGAGCGGGCTGCAGAGGGACAAGAGGTCAGCAGCTTTATGGAAATCCAGTCTGGTATAGCGCTGGCACATTTCCGGCGGCGTTTGTATTATCTAAATGTCATCGTGACCATGGCACCATTATTGGGGCTGTTGGGGACAATCAGCGGTATGATTTCGGCCTTCAGCGTATTTAATGTGCAGTCAGCTCAAGCTGCGGCCATTACTGGCGGCGTTGGTGAGGCGCTGATTGCCACGGCCTTCGGTTTGTGTGTAGCGATTATGGCACTGGCCATTCATGCATTCTTTGTTCAATGGGTGGAAAACATCATTACCGATATGGAGCAGACATTCTCCCTGGTGGAGGCCAAACAGGTGGAACTGACAAAGGCAGGTGCAGTCTATGCGTTTGCGTGACCGACGCCATATGGAAAAGCCGGATATCATCATCATCCCCATGATTGATATCATGTTTTTTCTGCTGGTGTTTTTTATGCTTAGTACCCTATATATGGTCAATCTCAAGACGGTGGATATTCATATGCCCCAGGCAGCTCATGCGGAAACCCAGCTTAAGGTAACTTATGTAGTCACGATGAAACATGATGGCAGCTTATGGCTGGAGGATAAACCTATTGCTGAGGGGGATCTCATGCGTAAGGTAGCAGACCAGCAAAAGAAGAATCCGCAGTTTGCTGTGATCGTGCGGGCGGATCAGAAGCTGGATTATGGGATGGTCATGGGGCTGTTGGATAAGATAAAGGGCGCTGGCGTGTCCAAAGTTGGTCTGGCTGCAGATAGTGCCGGAGGACAGTGAGATGCGGCAGGAGCAAAAGGCAGAACTAAAGGCCTGGCTGGCCGCACTGGGCTTGCATGGTATCGTATTTATTTTGATAGCCTTAAGCGGCGTATTCCTGTTGGTCAGGCCGTCACAGAACACGGAGCCGGTGGAGGTAGCGCTATGGGAAGACAGCGGAACTGCCGGCGGCGCTGAAGCAGGCGGTGGCAGTTCCGCATCCATTTCCAGCACTGACGCAGCTCCCATGGAAGCTGTTATTCCCACGCTGAATCTGCCACAGATTCAGGAAAGCTACACCAAGGAGCCGCAAAAACAGCAGGAATACCGCCAGCAGCATCAGACACAAACAAGTAATGCTGCGACCTCTGCATCTGGGGAAACTGCGGGACAAAAACAGCGGACCGGAACAGGCTTTGGAAATGGAGACAATGGCAGGCCCGGGCAGGGAATAGGCAGCGGTACTGATAATGGTAGTGGTTCCGGCGGTAGTGGTGTGGGCAATGGCAGTGGTACGAACACAGCCCCTGCCGAACGCGTGGCGGCGCGCTGTATTTACCGTCCCAGTCCTGCTTATCCGGAAAGTTTGCGTCAACAGGGCGTAGAAGGTTCTGTGCAGGTAATGATTCTGGTGGCCGAAAATGATGCCATTGAATCGGTGACAGTTGTGAATTCCTCGGGCTATCCGGATATGGACGCAGCAGCTGTCCGTGCCGCTCAGGGCTGCCGCTTTCAGATGAACGGCCGCAGGGGCCGCTATACTACAACATATCGTTTTCAACTCGCCGATGGTGACGATTGGTAAGAAAAGGAAGTTAGACTTTTGGGGAAAGGATGTTATTTTTGAGTAAAGATAGGAAACAGTTAGCAAAACAGGTAGCAATGGGGTTGACCGCCATGACACTGGTCAGCGGTTATTCCTTTGCAGAAGCTGCTGACCAGCAGTCGGTGGAAGAAAATCTAGGGGATGTGGTGGTTACCGCCACCCGCAGCCATAAGAGGGAAGTGGATACTCCGGCAGCCACGGAGGTCGTTACGGCGCAGGAAATCAAGGAAAGCGGCGCTGCTAATGCTGGTGAAGCCTTAGCAAAGGTGGACAGTATTGCCTATGGTGCTTTTGGACAAAATGGTTCGGCCATGGGCACAATGGCCAATGATGTCAACATCCGTGGCATCGACAACGGGACGCTGGTACTGGTAAACGGCAATCCCATATCCTGGCGTGGGAAATACGATTTATCCGCCATCCCTGCGGATACAATTGAGCGCATCGAAATAGTCAAAGGCAGTGGTTCCGTTCTTTATGGCAGCGAGGCCATGGCCGGTGTCGTCAATATCATTACGAAGAAAAAAGCAGCCAATACCGTAACCGCCGGTATTGGCAGTGCCGGGCAGCATCACTATGCGGCCAATATTGGTGATGAACGTCTGGTTGTTCATTATAATTTTAACGAGTGGAAGCATGGGATAGATGCCAGCAGGACGGCAACATCATTTGGACAGACCAGAACCAATGTCAATCATGTAAAAAAGCAGTCCGTAGGTATCCAATACAGCCTGACCAAGAATCTGGATTTCCTGTATGGCTATTATGAAACTGAATCGAAATACGATCGTTATGTGACCGATGTGACGAGTGCTGGTGCGGCGGCACGCGTAGGAGATTTGTTCAACAGTCGCAAGTATGAAACCAAACGCCATATCACCCAGCTCAATTATCACGACAAGAATTGGAAGGCCGGTCTATATTGGAATGATGGCACGATAGAATCTTGCGGTCCCACGCTGCTTACGGCTAAAGGGAAGAGAACCAACTCCTTGTATAATACCCGGGAAAAGAATATTACCTATGGCCTGGATGTGCAGCGCCGCTGGAAAGTATCGCCGCGTACCAGCTGGATTGGCGGCATAAGCATGCAGCGTGAGGTCTATCAGAAGCTTTATGCCCCATCCACACCAAACGCTGCCGATTATGGGCGCAACAATTGGGCAGCGTTCGCACAATTGGAGGAAAAATTCGATAAGAAAAATACCGGCGTTTTTGGGGTACGGGAAACCTGGACTTCTGGCGCCTGGCGTGACCAGAATTACCATAACTTCAGCGCTTCAGGGCAATGGCTGCACAAAATGGACAAAGCCAATAATCTTTATGTCAGCATAGCACAATCCTTTATCATGCCAACCTTCTCGCAAATGTATGGTGCAACGGGTGCTGGTGTGCCCAATCCGTCCTTGAAGCCACAGCGGGGCATAAATTATGAAACGGGCTGGAAACAGAATCATCATCATCATCAGTGGAAAGCCGCCATATTCCATATGGATATCAAGGATAATATTAATGCCACCTGGAATGCAGCCCGCAGTCAGTACACTTACAATAATGAGGATTTTCGCAATACAGGGGTAGAACTTGCCTGTGAGATCAAAGGGCAGCATCCACTATCCTATCACTGGGGGATAACCTGGCAGAATCCGGAATCCAAGAACGAAAAGAAGGGGTATTGGGATAGAAAGTTTGGCAAATTACAACTTACAGGCGGCATCACCTATAAACACGGCAAGCTGGTTTCTAATCTGAGCGGTTCTTATCTCTGTGACCGGGTACAAACGCCATCAGCAGAACATTCCTTTAGGACAAAGCCTTATTTCATTACCAGCTGGCACACCAGTTATCGGCCTGATACAGCTCAGGAAATCTCGCTGACCGTCAAAAATGTATTAAATCGCCATGACGTTATTTCTCATTCGTCATCCACCTATTATGATGCACCAATCAGCTATATGGTAAATTATACTTATAAATTTTGATTGAAAATAGCGGTTTTGGGCAAAAGTGGATAGAGCAAGATACAGGATCATGCATATATCTGACCAAGAAAAATGATAGCGTAAAGATGTTATGAACTTGCAGTTTATCGCTGTTACTGCGCGCTTTCTTTTTTTGTTACAGCGCAGTTGGTCTCCCCCGCTCGCCCATTACCACGCATGAACGGAATACCATTAGCAGGAACTTCCCAGTAAACTGCGATTTGGAAAAAACTCGATGATAACATCATAGAGCCCTCCATAAGTTAGAACAATCAATCTAACTTATGGAGGGCTCTACATTTTATGCCAAAGTAAAGGGGCTGATTCATATTCCTTTTTCGAGGTAAATAAATTACGTTATTGTCACGTAGCTGAGTATAGTCTGGCTATAATCAGGGGGTATTTTTTGCCTGGATGGCAGCAATCTTACGACGCAGTTCGATTTCGTTAAAAGCCATTAAAAATTCAATGCCGTAGATGATAAAACTGACAATGAACTTAAACCATATAAACAGGGCGAAGAGGCCAAAGAGGGAACCGTAGGCAATTCCCATGCTGGGAATCAAGGTCATGCACCAGCCATAGATACCTGTGACCCCTAACCATAGACAGGTGACCAGCAAAGCCGTAATGAATGCCTGACGGAAGGGTGGGGTATAGGAATGGGGAGCAAAAATATAGAAGAAGGTAAGCCATACCACCAGCACGACGAAGGGTAAAAACACGCGCAGGAAATTCCATATGCCCAGGAAGAATTCCGGAAGGCGAATGCTTTTGTCCAGATAATAGACCAGGGAATTGCCAAAGACCGGCAGGCCCAAGGAGAGGAAAATCACCACCATAAGTCCAAATGTAAAGATGATGCCTTTGGCATAAACCAGGACATTATGCTGATTGTCCCGGGTCATGGCCTCTGTCTGGGCATAATCCAAACTATCGGTGGCCCGGGTCAGGATGACGAGCCCTTGGACAAAACTATAGAGGGAGAAAATACCGGTAACCCACATCCAGAGATTGCTGCGACTGCCCATGATGCGGGAAATATCGCTCATAAGCGGGCCAGCCATGCGCTCCGGCAGATAGTGGGAGGCCATACCGTACAGGGCATCCACCTGGCTGGCCATGACAAACAGCATGAGATTCACCGTGAATACTAAAAAGGGCAGGAATCCCAGCAGAAAATAATAGGTGGTGCCAGAGGCCATATCGAACCAGCTGGCAATGCGGTGATAATCCCGAAAGCGCTGGTAGAAGAAATAGAGGGTCTCCCAAAGAGGCGTGAGCCGCTGCAGCAGTTTTTTAATCAGCTCATCCATAGGGTTGCACCTTGCTTTCAATGGCAAACACATCCACAATCAATTCCCGCTCGTTGCGCTCATCGATATAAGCCAGAACATCCTGTTTATCAATCACCGCCGTTAACAGCTGCCCCTGGAAACTGCCCTCATAGCGTTGTTTGAACCACAGCGCCGTCCCCTTGTCCGCCGTCCAGGAAAGCCCCAGTCTTGCCCGGTGAGGGCTGACACCACGATAAACAGTAAGCTTGTCCGGCAAGTGTCGATAGACCGCTAAATCCGCAGGAATCATCAAATGCTGCTCAGCTGCCTCCCTGAAGTAACCCACCACCTCCTGCAGGCTCACCGCAGGATCCTGATTGGGATCTTCCTCATCCAGCCAGCTGTGCTTGAGGTAATAAGCAAAGTCTTTACTATCCATATAATCCTTACAAAGGCGGAACCAGGTCAGCTTATAAGCTTCGTGAATTCGTTCGTAAATATAGGGCAAACTAAAGCTATGAATCTGCTCCTGAACAAGCTGGCGAAAGTAGGCATAGTTCCGGGGCAGGGAAATGTCCAGCCACTTTGCCTGGGATTGATGAAAGTAGAACAAGGAATTGGTAAAGGGATGACAAACCGCCCCCGTATTCTCCAGCCCTTTACAGGGAAGCAGGGGAACTGCATCAAAGAGATGTATGGTCTGTTCCCGGATTTTGATCAGATTTGTTTGCATAATCGCATCTCCCCACAGGAACAAATAACCTTCCCCAACGGGGAAGGTCTTCCAGTTTCTTCTTTAGGATAATAATCTTTCCTTTAACTGCTGGTATTTCAGCGTATAGTAGGGGCCATTCTGGGCTTCCCGATGATCGAAACCATAGGCCCGGCGGCTGACTGCCAGGATGGGCGGCGCCTGAATGCGCTTGGCCACCGCCATGCCTGTAAAGAGGTTCCACCAGCGCTCCAAATCCGCAATAAATTCCTGGGCAGTGGGGAAGTATTGGGCTACGCAGCCAGGCGTGCATCCTATGTTTTCCTCCAAGGTGCCTGCGGCATACCATTCCAGAATATCTTCCGGCGCCGCCTTCTGCCAGCGCTCAATAAAGGCGCGGAACAAATAGTCATGATAGGGGTACTTAATGGGGTCTCCCTTACCCTCATCCACGTTCTGGGCTGAAGACAGTTCTGCGCTGGGGACGATATCGATAATGCCCTGGGGCACAACCTCCCGGCCATAAATTACATCATTGAGGTAATGGGCCAGAGCATAAACCTGATACTTCCACAAATCGGCCAGGGCAGCCAAAAAACCGGATTGGTCACCGTAAAGGGTAGAGTAGCCCACAGTAGTTTCCGCCTTGTTGGCATTGCAGGTAAAGCCGCCGCCAAAGGCTGCCGCAGCTCCAGCCAAGATACGGGCGCTGCGGTCCCGAGCCTGAATGTTTTCCGTAACGAAGGAAGACACGGTAAGGTTCTGCTGGGAACCATCAGCCAGATAGGTGACAGGGGTCTGGGAAAGCTGTTCCACCGTATGGTCAACGGAATGCTGAATGGGAATCACGGCATACTGACAGCCCAGATTATCCGCCAGTTCCTTGCTGAGGCCCTTGGTGGTCGCCGAATTGAAGACACTGGGCATATTCACCAACAGCAGATTTTCCGGCCCCACAATGTCAGCGTACAGGGCAGCAGCCACTGCCGAATCGATGCCGCCGGAAATGCCAATGACCACTTTCTGCATATGGATGTTTTCCAAAAAGCGGCGCACACCATAATGCAAAGCCCGATAGATGTGGGCGATATCCGGTTCGCTATTTTCCGGCAGAGCAGGCATGGAAGAGAGCTCATCCATATCCACAATGGTCAGTTCTTCCTGATACTCTTCGCTCATCGCGCAGACATCCCCATTGGCGTTATAAGCCGTGCTGGCTCCATCAAAGGTATAAACGGTCTTGCCATTATTCTGCAAGCCAATGGCATTGACATAGAAGAGGGGCGTTCTCGTATTTTTTGCCTGCTGGCCAAAGACACGGTTGCGCTTGTCGTTCTTTCCCAGCGTATAGGGAGAGGCCGAAATATTGACGAAGAAATCAATCCTGCTCTTTTTCTGCAAAAGCTGCAAGGGTTCCAGGGCATAGTTGTCGCTCCAGCCATCCTCACAGAGCAGGCAGCCCACCTGATAGTTTTTTCCCTGCAGGTTAAGGCTTATTGGCGCAATGAGGTCAGCAGGGTTCTTTCCTTGTTCCAGAGCAAGCTGCTGCAGGCTGTAGAAATGACGGGTATCGTCAAACTCCCGGTAATTGGGCATCAGGGTCTTGATGACAAAGGGATACGCCTGCCCCGCCGGCGTAAGAAGCTGCCCGTTTTGGGCCGTAAAGAAGGCATTATACTTGCGTACCCGGCCATCGTTGTTCTTTTTGTCCCAATCCATGGCGATGTTGCCGAACATCACCGTAATGCCCTGAGCGGCGGCGATGATTTCCCGGCCATAGTGCTCACAGTCCGCCAGGAAGCTGGTCTGCTCCCAGGTATCGCCCAAAAGATAACCGGGAATGGCCATTTCCGGGAAGATAATCACGTCGGCGCTATTTTCCTTTGCCTCATCAATCATCCGCAGCATGGTGGCGGCGTTTTTATCTGGATGCCCGGGAATGACTTCCATCTGGGCCATAGCGATTTTCAACAATGCATTCACTCCATTTATCTCATTTTCTTTCCATAATACGCCATATCCCGTGACAAGTCAAAAGCAAACTGACGAATGGCCGGACTCGATTCCCTAAAGCTGAATCCGCCAGCATCTCGTGGCAGATTGTCAATTAGGCAAAACACCGATTTACAAATTTCTTTCATTTATAAAATTCAGTAGCATATTTTGTAAAATCGCAGTATAATGATAGACGGACGTTCAAGAAAGAAATTAGGTGTAACAAGAAATGGCAAAAAAGAAAAAAGAAGCAAAGACCAATGCGGCCCGAATTTTGGATACGCTGGGCATCAGCTACGAGCTGAAAACCTATGAGGTGGACGAAAGCGATCTGTCTGCCGTCCATGTGGCCGAATCGGTGGGCATGCCCATCGAAATGGTCTATAAGACTCTGGTCTGTCGCGGCGATAAGAATGGAGTCCTGATGGCGGTTATCCCCGGCGGGGGAGAACTGGACTTGAAGGCGCTGGCGGCTGCCTCCGGCAACAAACGGGTGGAAATGGTTCACTTAAAGGAGGTCTTCGGTCTGACGGGTTATATCCGTGGGGGCTGTTCTCCCTTAGGTGCCAAGAAGGATTATCCCGTATATCTGGATGACAGCGCGAAGCAGCAGGAAGTGATTGCCATCAGCGCTGGCAAACGGGGCGAACAGATTATCCTGAAACCAGCAGATTTAGTACAGGCAGCCAAAGCTACCCTGGCTGCGGTCAGCCGATAAATAAAACGTTTGATTTGATTGTTTATAGGAAAGAGGCGGTTGGATTGAAGTATAGCAGTACCCGGGGAAACGACGCACAGGTAACCTCAGCCGAGGCCATTATCAAAGGACTGGCCACAGACGGCGGTCTTTTCGTGCCAGAGGAGCTGCCCCAAATTGATACGTCATTTGTAGAAAGCCTGGTGCCCCTTTCCTATGAAGAGCGGGCGCAGCAAGTACTGGGCCTCTTTTTAACGGATTACACCGCAGCGGAAATTCAGAATTGCGTGGAACGGGCCTATGGTCAGGGCAAGTTTGACTGCTCTGACCGGGCACCGGTAACGGATTTAGGTGATATGCAAGTCTTGGAGCTTTGGCATGGACCCACCAGTGCCTTTAAGGACATGGCCCTGCAGCTTTTGCCGCAGCTCATGAGTACGGCCCTTAAAAAGACTGGCGAAAAAGACCGAGTTCTCATCCTGGTAGCCACTTCCGGGGATACGGGTAAAGCAGCCTTGGAAGGCTTCAAGGATGTGGACCAGATTTCCATCATGGTATTCTATCCCGAGGGAGGCGTAAGCCGCATCCAGCAGCTGCAGATGCTGACCCAGGAGGGCAGCAATGTCAATGTCACGGCGGTAAAGGGCAATTTTGACGATGCCCAGAGTGGTGTAAAGGCCATCTTTGCCAATCCGCCGTTTAATGAGCAGCTGGCAGCCCAAGGCGTGAAGCTATCCTCGGCCAACTCCATCAACTGGGGACGGCTGGTGCCACAGATCGTCTATTATTTCAGCGCCTACGCGGATTTGCGCAGGGCGGGCCGTATTGCAGCAGGGGAGGAGATCAATGTCACCGTCCCTACTGGAAACTTCGGCAATATCCTGGCAGGTTTCTATGCCAAACAGATGGGTCTGCCCATCCATAAGCTGGTTTGTGCCTCCAATGCCAACAATGTGCTGACGGATTTCCTGCAGACGGGACGCTATGACCGGAACCGAAAATTCTATAAGACCATCACACCATCCATGGATATCCTGATTTCCAGCAATCTGGAACGGCTGCTCTATCATGTAACGGGCAATAAGGAGCAGGTAGCCGCTTGGATGGGGGAACTGAAAACAACCGGCAGTTACGAGGTAGACACAACGACCCGGGGCATCATCAAGGAAACCTTCTGGGCCGATTGGATTGCCGACGCGGACACCAAAAAGTGCATCAAACAGGTATATGAACAGCATCACTACGTGGTGGACACCCATACCGCAGTGGCCTTCCAGGTGGCGAAAAATTACCGCCATGCTACCGGTGATAACCGCATCATGGTGGTGGCATCCACAGCCAGTCCCTATAAATTCAATGGCAGCGTGTTGGAAGCCCTGCAGGCAGAGACAGCAGGGCTCGATGAATTCGCCCTGCTGGACAAATTGCAGGAACTCAATGACCAGCCTATTCCGTCTGGATTGGCAGCTCTCAAGCACAAAGAGATACGCCACCAAAGCGCCTGCGCAAAGGATAAGATGTCCGAAGCTGTACAGAAATTTATTGGGAATTAATTCCCGGATCACAGAACGCTCGAAAACAATCACCGGTTTTTAAGCGTTCTGTTTTGTTTATCCAATTTATGTCGGATAATTTCGATAAATAATATTTTTTTAATTAAAACAGAAAATAGTTGACATTTATGAAAAAATAAGCTAATATAATATCCGTGGTGAGGAACATTAAGTGAAAAGCTTCTCAAACTACAAAGTATCTTTTTATGAAAGAGGTTGAATGTAAAATGGCAAACATCGATCTTAGCCAATATGGCATCACTGGTACGACTGAAATTCTCCACAACCCGTCCTATAAGACGCTTTTTGAAGAAGAAACAAAAGAAGGCTTAACGGGCTATGACCAGG
>NZ_JAILPX010000064.1 GCF_024699275.1 Selenomonas sp. | reverse complement strand
CAAACAGGTAAGCACAAAAGCTCCTACCGCAGCTACCACAGGCTTTTGCCACTGCTTCTGCCAAACCGGCAGAGCCAGCACTTTTTTAAGCACCAGCACCAGTAGCCCTGTTATCACTGCCGCAACCAACAAGCCCGGCAGCAAATGATATTCGCTTACCATCATACCTAAAACCGCAGCCCTATCATCATGCCAACCTTGAAACACTTGCAGACCATAGGTCATGCGAAATTCCTCATAATAGGGGAAACGCGCCAGGAAGAGCACCGTCAGAATAAAGCAGGCCACTGCACCAATCACCACACGAAGCCGGGGCATACTCCACTTAGGCCGCACCAGTCCCGGTAAGGTCACCAGCAAAAAGCTCAGTAACGTAAAGCCTCCGGCACTCTTCAAGGACAAACGCCAGCCGGCCCAATTCGCCTGAAATATATCTGCTATCATTACATCTGCTGACATCGCGCCAGCGTACTTGACCATAAATATAAGACGGTATAATGCCATGAGCAGGAATAAAAAAGCGAACAAGCGCAAATCCAGCTGGCAATTCTTCAAATAGGACTGTAATCGCATAGATTAGAGAATCTCCTCTACTTTTTTTGCCACCTGCTCTACACGGATATTCTCCAAGCAGTCAAATTTTTTCGGGCAGGCCCGCTGCCAACAGTAACGACAGGTGCGACCAACTTCAATTGCATTATCCAGCTGGCCATAAGGGCCATTGCGATTTGCATCTGTAGGCCCCATGACCATAATGGTTTTCGTGCCCAAACCGGCAGACAGATGCACCGGTCCCGTATCGCCGCCTATAGTCAAACGTGCATTTTGCAGAATATAGGTGAGCTGCTTAAAATTCGTCCGTCCCACTAAGTTTAATGGAGGAATATCACTGTAGGAGCAGATTTCTGCCGCTCGCTGTTCATCCACAATGCCGCCGCCCACAATAACGGGAATCAGCTGCTTATCATAAATCCAATCAGCCAGCTTGGCAAAATTCTCTGCAGGCCAGCGCTTATTGGGCCAGTTGGCGCCAATAGCCAGCACCACATAAGGATTGGCCATATTGGCGCCCGCCTGGGCAAAAATCTGCCGGGCAAGATCAGCTTCCCGCTCCGGCACTTCCAATGTAAAGCGCACTTCATTTACGGGGCAGCCCAAAGCCCGGGCAACATCTAGATAACGCTCCACAATATGCCCCTGTGCATGGGGTCCGATTACCGGCTTAGAGATTTTATCGCTAAGCTCCCGCATATTGCACATGCCCAATTTCACCGGGGCCTGTCCCAGACGGGCAATGGCTGCAGACTTAAATAGCCCCTGCAAATCCAATACCGCATCATAGCGGTGCTGACGGATTTTGCGCTTCAATGGCCCGTATTCATGCAAAAATCCCCCTAGAGATTTGAATTTCTTTTTCTCAAAGAGGATAACTTCGTCAATATAAGGGCTCATGTTCACCAAATCAAAGGCTGGCGGTTCCACCACCCAAGTGATGTGGCAATCGGGATATGCCTCTTTCAAGGCATAGGCCACCGGCAGAGCGTGAATCACATCACCGATGGCACTTAATTTTACGATAAGAAAGTTTTTCATATGCTCAACTCTTAATCTTATTGATGATATTGGTGGTGGAACGGCCCTCTACCATGTCGATAAAAGCCACTTTACCGCCGTAACTCTGGACGATTTTGGCTTCGGGCAGGGTATCCAGGGTATAGTCGCCGCCCTTGACATAGACATCGGGCCTTACTTCAGCGATAACCGCTTCAGCAGTTTGCTCGCCGAAGAACACCACATAATCCACCGCTTGTAACGCGCCGACAACTTTGGCGCGGTCCAATTCATTGTTGATAGGGCGTTCCGGCCCCTTCAAGCGCCGCACAGATTCATCGGTATTAAGTCCTAACACCAGTACATCACCCTGGGCTTTGGCAGCTTCCAAATAAGTCACATGACCTGCATGGAGGATATCAAAGCAACCGTTGGTAAAGACAACTTTCTGCCCACCCTTGCGCAGGATTTCACAAAATTTCGCGATATCTTGACGTTCTACTAACATACTTACTCCTTTAACGCAAAGCCCGGCGCAGCTCTTCACTGGAAACCGTTGCCGTTCCCAGCTTGCGCACGGCAATGCCGCTGGCGATATTGCTGAGTTCTGCCGCCCGTACCGGCTCCACACCGGCAGCCAGTGCCAGAATCACCGTGGACACGCAGGTATCACCGGCGCCGGACACATCGAAGACTTCACTCTTGTCTGATACGGGAATATCATGGATGGCGCCGTCCTTTTCCAACAGCACCATGCCCTTTTCGCCCCGGGTTACAAGAACGCCGTCGGCATTCAGTTCCTCTAAAAGTTCCTGCCCCGCCGTGAAGATGCTTTCATCATCATTGAGATCCCGCCCTACGGCAGCAGACAGTTCTGCATCATTTTGCTTCACATAACCGATATCCTTGAAGCGGTGAATATCATAACGGCTGTCCACCATGCTGGGAATATTATGCGCACGGCAATAGGAAATAATCTGCTGCTGCAGCTTTTCCGTTATGGTGCCGGAACCATAGTCACTAAGCACTACCCCATCAATCTTCGGCAACAGCCCCTTGATATACTGCATAATCTGACTTTCATGAGCCTTCTGCATGGGCTTGTCACTTTCCTTGTCAATGCGGACAATCTGCTGGCTAACCGTGGCCCGGCCCCCGGCAATAATACGGGTTTTCGAAATGGTGGGCCGCTTTTCATCACAGAACAGCCCTTCCGTATGCGCACCATTTTTCTCCAGGGCTTCCTTAAGCCCCTTTGCGGCATTATCCAGCCCCAAAAGGCCCACGGCAAAGACATTGCCTCCCAGCGTAGCCACATTGTTGACCACATTGGCAGCGCCACCGGCCACCACCTTTTCTCCAGCCTGCTGCAGCACCAAAACTGGTGCCTCGCGAGAGATTCGCGAGATGCGGCCATCCAGATAGATATCCGCCACCATATCGCCGATAACCAATATGCGTTTGCCTTGAAATTCATCCACAATGGATTCAAGTTCCTGCTTCATAATCTTCCTTCTTTATATGCAACACGATTACCACGGAGTGAACTGCCAGCGAATATTCCACTGATTTTCCTTGGATCTATAGCGGAGAATAACCTGTGTACAATGGAAATCATGGTACCAATAGTAATCAACCTTTGACCATTTTTTTGCTTCCAAATCATAACGCGAACCAACGACAAAACGATTTTTGCTGTCCAAGCGATAACTAAAACCACAATCTATTCTACGTGCCGTATCCGCAGTATCGTAATTAAACAAAGAATTCATCTTGTTGGACTGACTATAATAATAGCCTGCATAAGCTGCCCAGCGTTCGTCAAAGTCCTTGGTTAACAGTGCCGACCAGGACCAACCATTTACCCGTGAGTCATCATAGGATTCTGTAGTAACACTATACCCCGTGCTAAGATGCAAAGCAAAACGATGGAATCTTATCGCATCACGGCTGAGGCTGATACTATATTTACCATGATTACTGTGAATGCCTTTATTATACCAGCGGCCATATTCAGCGCTCAGACCATAGTTGAGATGGGTATCACCAATCTTGTGCCCGTAGCTCCAGAAAGCGGATGGCTGCTTCTTTATCCAGTTGCTATCGCTGTCTTCAAAATAACCATAAGTAACCCCGGTGCGCATACCTGCATTACTCCAGGTTACATTATAATTGCTGCGCCATCCATCCTTTGATGTAACATGCAGATTGGCATTTGCTGCCACGTGTTTCGCCAGCGGCTGACTAAAATCCCACTCTACCCAAACGCCATCATCATTATCATAGCCAACCCGCGGAAAGTGTTGTACGCCGCTTTCATTAGCCTTTTGCTCATAATACTTGCGTGAATATATAGTCTTTCCCCGGATACAGAATTTCACATTCTCCATCACTGTCTTATCATTTGGATATACCGTTATCTTTTTCGCCTTTAACTGATAGTCCGGATTTTTCGCACCGCATTTAGTCTGCGTGCCCTCATAAATCACAATACGGTCAGGATAAAATTCAATGCGCTTGCCGGTAACGTATTGGTTACCCACCTTGCCTTTAATGTTATCCATTTCGCCAGTACTCTTGCCATAATTATAGTGGGCCTTATAACCGTCTAAAGTCACCCGACTCTGCCCCGGCGTCAACTGCAACACATGCGCCTTATCGGGAACATACACATCCTGGGACTTGGTATTGCCGGTGACTTCTTCCCCCTGGAATCGGTGAGCATCCATCTGCACGATATCCACGTGCCCCTTGGCAATAAAACTGCCATCCCGCTCATCATAAGTCAGGTCATCTCCTTCAAAGGCAACAGGCATCGCCTTTGTCTTATCCAAGGGATAACGCAGACTATTTTCCAACGCCTTGGCATCTTCCAACAATTTCTTCTGCTCATCACTAAGACGGTTCTCCCGTTCAGATCTGTGACGATCTTCGATATAGTCCAGTACAGAAACCCCTGTATCCGAATCAGAGTGGTATGCCGCCAAAGCAACTCCACTTGGCAAAGGAAGCATTACCGCTGCTGCCAACAATCCTGCAAGCTTATGTCTATTCATCAAAATTACTCCTATCGTAAGGATTTAGCCAAAAGTCAACATCTTTATAATATAA
>NZ_JAILPX010000045.1 GCF_024699275.1 Selenomonas sp. | reverse complement strand
CGCGCGAGCCCTTTAATCTCAATGGCAGAGAGGGTGGGATTCGAACCCACGGTGGCTATTAACCACACTTGATTTCGAGTCAAGCACCTTCGACCACTCGGACACCTCTCCAAGGTCGTTCATGATTGAACAACAAATATTATAACATAGTGAGGTGCTGAGTGTAAAGGATAAAGTTTTGTGTGAGTCCTTTTGTTGGTTGTTAATTTATTCTTTTTAATGAAACTTTAATGGGATTTTAATGTCTTTTATAGAATATTGCTGTATAGTAAGTTTCGTAGTTAAGAATTTGTCAAAAAGGGGTAGATAAAATGTTGCAGGTTAATGGTAAAAAGGTAATGGTTTTGGCCTTGGCGGGGATGTTTGGTTTCGGAATCGCGGGGATGTCCATGACAAATGTGGCAGAGGCAGCGATTAAACCTGCTTATGAGGATGGTACCCACAATCAGTATAGCCATCGCATGAGTGAAGAAGATCGTGTACACAGACAGAATGTACTGTCATTGAAATATCAGAAGCGTCATAGTGAATTGACGGAAAAAGAATTTGATAAGAAAATGAAAGAAGAGCAGAAGCGTCATGACCGTGTGGTTCGGGAAATAAAGGATGACTATAATCACCACAATCACTATCGTCACTAAGCTTTCGATTAGGCCTAAAGGGGCAGGAAACCATTTGTTTCCTGCCCTGTTTGTGTTAAAATGAAAAGGTATGGTTGCTGCTTTGGGGATTGGAGGGTGTGTATGTATAAACTTGTCACCAGGCTGGTTATCTATCGGGATTTGGGAAAGAATAACCTGCTTTCGGCTATGGCCGATATCGCTCATTGTTTGGCTAAGAGAGATTATGACCGGGAGGAATTGGCGGGGCAAACCCTTGCTGTGGTGAATCGCTTGTTGGATGTGGCGACTCGCTATGGTTTTGATGGCAATCTCTGGCACAGTTATCTGGCTTATTTGTTGGCAACGACAGAAGCGCCCTTCACGTTGGTTTGTGAAAAGCGGGGGGCCGGAGCCGGCAGCGTCCGATCTTTTGCGGAAAATGATTTGTCTATTTTTCGCCAGCTTTGGGATTATGATTTTTCGCCTTTGGAAGAGGCCCTGGGCATAAATGCTTTTTCCATTGTGACAAACTATCAGGCGGTGGCTAAGTCTGAGCAGATTTATAACAAGAGCGTCAGCGATAAGGTCAGGGCGTTGACTGCTGCCATTGGTGAGGCTGCAGACGGTGCAGCGATGTTCAAGGTGGTCACCGATTTTTATGCGCAATATGGCGTGGGGATGTTGGGACTGAATAAGGCATTCCGGGTGTCGCCGGAAATCGCCATGACAGGACAGCTCCTAGAACCCATTACGACTACCGGGGATATCCGGCTTACGGATATTGTGGGGTATGAAAGTCAAAAGGAGCGCTTGGCGGCCAATACAGAAGCATTTGTTCAGGGACGCAAAGCCAATAATGTGCTGCTCTATGGTGATGCGGGTACAGGAAAAAGTACCAGCATTAAGGCCATTCTTAACGAGTACTACGACCAAGGCTTGCGGATGATTGAGGTCTACAAGCATGAATTTAAGTATCTGCAACGCATAATTGCCCGCATCAAGAACCGTAATTATAAGTTTATCATCTATATGGATGATTTATCCTTTGAGGAATTTGAGGTGGAGTATAAATATCTCAAAGCGGTTATTGAAGGCGGTCTGGAAGTGAAGCCCGATAATATTTTGATTTATGCCACCAGCAATCGCCGCCATCTGATAAAGGAACGGCTGGACGATCGGGCGGAGTTCATGGACCCGGATTTACATCCTAACGATACGGTGCAGGAAAAATTGTCACTGGCAGACCGGTTCGGCTTGTCCATAGGGTATTTCAAGCCAAATCAGAAGGAGTATTATGCCATTGTGGAAGCTTTGGCAGCGCGTTATCCGGAAATAACGCTCTCCGTTGAGGAGCTAAGAGCTGGTGCTCTGCGTTGGGAAATGAGCCATTCAGGGCTTTCTGGGCGTACGGCGCAGCAGTATATTAATTCTCTGCTCAGTGACCGTGAGTGATTTTATATTCGATGAGGAGAAATGCATGATAAAATTGATTTTATCCGATATGGATGGTACGCTGTTGGATGAGAACGGTCAGCTGCCGGAAGAATTTGACGAGGTGATGGAAGAACTGCAGGCGCGCGGGGTTCAGTTTGCACCTGCCAGTGGGCGGCAGTATTTTTCGCTTTTGAAGAGCTTTCCAAAATATGAGGATCAGTTTATTTTTGTCAGCGATAACGGCACCATTGTACGTCAATATGGAGAAGAGCTCTTTTCCGATATCATTGAGCGGAATTTGGCCAGGGAAATCTATAATAGCGTCAATGATATTGATGGTATCTACAATGTATTCTGTGGCAAAGAAACCGTTTATCTGTTACGGGGGAAAAAACCGGAAGTCCAGATGGAAGAATTGCAAAAATACTTCCGGCGGGTGGAAATCGTGGATCGTTTTGACGACATTCCCGATGAACCCATAAAGATTTCGTTCTTTACACCGGATGGTGATGCGGCGGAGAAAATCTATCCGTTATTTGCGCCTTACTATGATTCCATGCAGGTGGTGTTGGCCAGCGCCTATTGGGTGGATGTGACTAACAAGGGGGCCAATAAAGGTATGGCCGTCAAGGCACTTCAGAAACGCCTGGGGGTAAAGCCGGAGGAATGTGCGGTATTTGGCGATTATATGAATGACTTGGAAATGATGGAGGCGGCTTATTATAGCTATGCCATGGAAAATGCCTATCCGCCGGTTAAGGAAGCCGCAAGATTTGTGGCGCCCAGCAATGCAGAGCATGGGGTTATGAAGACCATTCGCAGCTTTATCGAGCAGGGGTTGTGTTGAATCGTTTCTATTTAGAAGGAAGAGCCGTCTTTTGGACGGCTTTTTTATGCAGATATTGTTGCCAGGCTGCCGGTAATGTACTGAACTGGCAATATTTAAAAAATGTGTTCGAGCACAAAATTTTTCTGAACTACTTGAAAAACCTGTATTCCTGTTGTATGATATGAGTGTAATTAATGCGAAAAAATAAGAAACTGTAGGAATCATGTGCGCGGCACAAATGGTGAATGTGTTGGAGGGGAACAAATGTTAGAAGAACTGAAAGAGAAAGTTTATGAGGCCAATATGCTTTTACCGAAGCATCACCTCATTACCTTTACCTGGGGAAATGTTTCCGGTATTGATCGGGAGAAGGGACTTTTTGTCATCAAGCCGTCTGGTGTGGAATATGATGTGATGAAACCGTCCGATATGGTTGTGGTCGATTTAGATGGGAATAAGGTAGAAGGGGATATGAATCCTTCTTCCGATACGGAAACCCATCGGATTTTTTATAAGGAATTTCCGAACATTGGTGGTGTAGTACATACGCATTCCCGTTGGGCAACTATTTTTGCCCAGGCAGGTCAGGGCGTGCGGGCATATGGTACGACTCAGGGCGATTATTTTTATGGAGAGATTCCCTGTACCCGGGATATGACCGAAGAGGAAATCAAAGGCGCCTATGAATACAATACGGGCGTTGTGGCGGTGGAGCGGTTTAAGAAATATGGCATCAATCCGGATTATGTGCCGGCTGTTTTGGTGAAGAATCATGGCCCCTTTACCTGGGGAACGGATCCCTTTAATGCCGTACATAATGCCGTGGTCTTGGAAGAAGTGGCTATGATGGCTTTCCATACCCAAATGCTTACGGCTGATCGCGACCCAATGCCCCAGGCTTTGCTGGATAAACATTTCCTGCGTAAGCATGGTCCCAACGCTTATTATGGACAGAAGAAAAATGATTAATTTTTGATAGCAGGCAGCCCCACTCATCGGATGATGAGTGGGGCTGTTCTTAATTGAAGCTATAGGGTTTATCCACTTTATGGTAGTGGGTATGCAGGAGTTCATGGGCCTTTTCCCCTAAGGGCTCGCCCAGATATTCTTTGTAGAGGGTCTGGATATCCGGATTTTCGTGGGATTTGCGGATAGGCAGATTCTTATCGATTTCATAGAGGGCGGCCATGCGTTTCTTACGGATGGCATTGGTGGTGCCGATGGGCTGGCCACCGCCGCCGATACAGCCGCCGGGGCAGGCCATGATTTCAATGAAATCGTAGGGGCTGGTACCCTTTTTGACCTGTTCCATGATTTTGCGGGCGTTTTTGAGGGTATGGGCTACGGCAATATGCACATCCCGTTCAGGCAGATGCACCGTAGCTTCTTTGATGCCCTCGAAGCCGCGGACATCCATGAATTCTACTTTTTCCAGCGATTCGCCAGTGACTTTTTCGTAAACTGTGCGCAAAGCGGCTTCCATAACGCCACCGGTAGCACCGAAAATGGCACCGGCGCCAGAGGATAATCCCAGGGGGCTGTCGAAGTCATTTTCCGGCAGCTGGCCAATGGACAGGCCTACGTATTTAATCAGTTTAATCAGTTCACGAGTGGTGAGGACGATATCCACATCCTGGTAACCATCGCGGCCCATTTCCGGGCGGGCGGCTTCAAACTTCTTTGCTGTGCAGGGCATGATGGATACGGTGACGATTTCCTGCGGTTTAAGTCCAGCCTTTTCGGCGTAATAGGTTTTAGCCACAGCTCCAAACATACTCATGGGGGACTTGGCAGAGGAAAGGTGGTTGATGCAGGAAGGGAAGTGTTTTTCCATATAGTTGACCCACCCCGGACTGCAGGAAGTCATCATGGGGAGTACGCCGTCATTGTTGAGCCGGTGCAGAAATTCGTGACCTTCTTCCATGATGGTGAGGTCCGCACCGAAGTTGGTATCAAATACCTTGTCAAAGCCCAGAAGCTTTAAGGCAGTTACCATCTGACCCGTCACAATTGCGCCCGGTTCCATACCGAAAGCATCGCCCAGTGCCACGCGGACGGAGGGGGCAACCTGCACAATTACATGTTTGCTGTCATCCTGCAGTGCATCCAATACCTTTTGGGTGTCGTCCTTTTCTACGATGGCACCGGTGGGGCAGACGAGACTGCACTGACCGCAGAGGATGCAGTCGGTGGCTTCCATGGGTTTGTTGAAGGCTGTAGTTACCACGATATCGCTGCTGCGTCCTGCATAGGTCAGAGCAGCAATGCCCTGCACGTCCTTGCAGGCCCGGATGCAGCGGCCACAACGGATGCATTTGGATGGGTCTCGGACAATGGAAGGATTTGTCTCGATTCGAGGCTCTTCCTTGACGACACTGGGCAGATTGGATTCCAGGATATTGAAGCGGCTGCACAATTTCTGTAAATCGCAATTCTGGTTGCGGGGGCAGCTTAAGCAGTCCTTGTGATGGTTGGCAAGCATAAGCTGGAGAATGGATACCTGGGTATCCCGTACAATCTGGGTATCGGTATGTACGTCCATACCTTCCCAGACTTCTGTGGAGCAGGCGGCCAGCAACCGTTTCTTGCCGGTAACTTCAACGGAACAGAGACGGCAATGGGCTTTGATGCGTTGATCCTCATGATAGCAAAGATGAGGAATATCGATGCCGATTGTCTGGGCTGCCTGCATGATTTTTGTACCCTTAGGTACTTCAATGGGAATATTGTTGATGGTCAGATGGACCATTTCCTGGCTTTCGTTCACTTCGCTCATGCTTTGGCACCTCCAAGGGCAAATACTTCAGGGAATTTTTTCATGGCAGACTGCAGGGTGTTCTGGGCTGTTTCGCCAAGACCGCAGAGGGAGGACATGCTCATAACCCGGGCAATGGTGCTCATGGTCTTGATATCTTGCTCCGTGGCTTCACCCTTTGCCAGTTTGTCAAGGATAATCTTGATGTGGAGATTTCCTTCCCGGCAGGGGGTGCATTGACCGCAGCTTTCCTCAGAAAAGAATTCCTGGTTCATGCGCAAGAAGTCAATGACACTGGTGCGCTTATCGATGACGAGGATGCCGCCAGAACCCACCATAACGCCTGCTGCGCGCAAATCGTCATAGGTATAAGGCGTGTCAAGAATGGACGCATCCGTTACTTTTCCGGAAGCGCCGCCGAATTGAATGAGCTGGATTTCCCGGTCATGTTGTATGCCACCCGCTAAATTATAGATGATTTCCCGTACGGTGGTGCCGAAGGGGATTTCAAATACACCAGGGTTGTTGACATTGCCGGCAACGCTGACCAGTTTTGTACCGATGGATTCCCCTGTGCCGCAATGCATATAGGTGTCCTGGTCCAATAACAGATGGGGCACCAGAGACAGACTCTCCACATTGTTCAGACAGGTGGGGCGGGCGAAAACGCCACTGACCTTGATAAAAGGCGGTTTCATGCGGGGGCGGCCAGCTTTGCCTTCAATGGAACGAATCAGAGCGGTACCTTCACCGCAGACATAGGCACCGCCGCCGGAGTAAAGGTGAATATTGAAATCAAAGCCCTTGCCCAGAATGTTTTCCCCTAAGAAGCCGTAATTTTTGGCTTGACGAATAGCATTAAGCAATGTGGGGCGATGGCAGGCGTATTCTGCGCGCATGTAAATGTAGCCATCGGTGGCTCCACAGACAAAGCCGGCGATAATCATGGCTTCAATCAGGTTGAAGGGATCATTTTTTATGAGTTCCCGGTCTTTGAAGGTGGTGGTTTCCCCTTCGTCTGCATTGCAGATAATGACCTTGTTTTCCCCGCGTACTGCCCGGGCCTGACTCCACTTGCGGCCCAAGGGGTATTCTGCACCGCCGCGGCCACGGATCTTGGCATCGGAAAGCAAGGTACAGATATCTTCAGGATTCATGTTCACAGCCTTGCGCAAGGCTTCAAAACCGCCGATATTCATATAGGAGCCGATGGAGGATGTGTCGTATTGACCAAAATTTTTGGTGAGAAATTTAATTTCTGTGCTCATACATTTCCCTCCTTATTTCAGCGAATGGAGCAGTGCTTCGATTTTTTCCACGCTGTCCAGATGGTCATAGACATGGCCGTTGATGCGTACAGAAGGCGCCCGGTCACAGGCGCCGTAGCAGGTAGTGCGCTCCAGGGTAAAAAGGCCGTCATAAGTAGTTTCACCGATTTTGATATCGAGCAGATCCTGCAAAGTGGAGAGCAGGCGTTCGGTGTCGATGCGGTTCACCCGGCATGCAGGGGAGGAACAGACCTGAATCGGGTATTTTGCCCGGGGCTTTGCGGAAAGCTCACTGTAGAAATTCAGGCAGTCGAACACGTTGGTGACGGGAATGGATAGTCTGTCAGCCAGATAATAGGCTGTAGGCTCCGGTACATAGTGACGTTCATGCAAATCCTGCACTTCCAGCAGAATCCCTACAATCTGGGTAGGATCGTAATCGTGGGATTCCAGGACTAGATCAATCTTTGCCTGGAGTTCGGCTGGCAGTGGATACTCTTTTGTTTGAGCTGTAAGCATCGCAAAACCCCCTAATTATAGATAGTATAAACACATAGTTATATTATACATATAATACTGAAAATTTACTAGATAGTTCTTGAAGGAACGTGTATTTTATTGGTTAGAGATAGGGGAGAGGGAGGATGAAAGCTTTGCAAGGGGGCGTTTTTTATCGCGGAAGGAAATTTTTGGTGAATTTGTAAAAAAATGCTTGACAGATATATTACTGCTCGCTATAATATTTATTGTTGATAGCGCACAAGCGCAGAAAACACAGGGGTATCGCCAAGTTGGTAAGGCACGGGTCTCTGAATCCCGCATGCGTTGGTTCGAGTCCAGCTACCCCTGCCATTTGAAAGTTTAGCACTGCTGATGATTTTCAGTGGTGCTTTTTTGTGCAAAATTATTCCCTGCAAGCGCAGTGTGCAGCCTTTGTGGATTTATGCCTAGAGAAATAGAGGGGTAACCCTGAGGTTGCTGATCTGTAAAAATATTTTATAGGTAGACGCTTATCGCTTTGTGTATTTCCTGTTTGGACAAATTTTTTTATTGCACCCCATCTTTTCAACAGGTATAATATAGTCATAGTAGTATATTTGTTTTTAGTGAGAAATATTTGTAGCAAGGAAATGGGATTTCCATAAAAATGAGGAAAGGAGAGATTTTTATGAGTATCGGTAGTGTGATGAATGGGCTGAATAGTTCGCTCAACAATCTGAATCGCGCCCATTCTGCGCAGTCCCAGAGCATTCAGCGGATTGCCACGGGCTCTAAGCACCCCAGTGCTGCTTATGGTGCATCCGATTATGCGATTGCGCAGAAAATGCAGTACAATATCGGTGGTGTACGTCAGTCCAACACAAACACCCAGAATGCGAATAGCATGCTGAATGTGGCGGGAGGGGCTGTGAGCAATACCATCAGTTCCCTTTCGTCCTTACGGGAGACGCTGATTAATGCCGCCAATGGCACAAATGGCAGCACGGATGTGGCTGCATTGCAGGAGAGTGTCAATCAGACGCTTTCACAGGTCAATGCCAATGCCCAGGCAACCTATAACGGGAAGACTCTGCTGGACGGCAGCCAGACGGTTACGGTAGCAGGTATTGATGGGTATGAGAATGTTTCTTTGGGCGATATGAGCACCAAGGGGCTAGGATTGACGGACTCTCAGGGCAATAGCACAATCAATCTGCAGGAGGCCAATGGTTCTGTATCGGGATTATCACAGGCTCTTGATACGGTTGATTCGGCGCTGAATAAAGCGCTTGATGAAGCAACCAATATTGGTGCTGCGCAGCAGGGCATGGAGTATCAGTCTGCCAACTATACCACCATGGAGGAAAATCTGCAGTCAGCGCTTTCTACCAGTGATGATGCGGATATTGCAGCTGAAGCGGTTAACAATGCCAGTGCCAAGACCCAGAGTCAGGCAGCGTTGTGGGCTGTAAAGCAGGGAATGCAGAACCTCAGCCAGCAGATGCTGGGAGCACTGAATAACCACAGCCGGGGAGCAGCATATAATATGCTGTCCTAAGGCTATCCGGATGAATTAGTCACCGCTACATGGATGTGTGGCGGTGTTTTTTTGCGACGAAATCTGTACAGGGATAGTTTTCGTGGTACAGAATGTAAGAGAAGGCAATTTTGCTTAAGAACGCGTCTTAGGGTATAATGGGGAGAAAAAGCTTTTGTAAAAGAGGTTGCTATGGTTTATTTATTAAAGTTTGGTGCCGCTTGGATACTGCCTCCAGGTATTTTTTTCTTGGGCTTCTGGTATCTATCCTATCGGCTTTACCGGAAAAAAGAAAAGGGGCTGGCAGCTATGCTTGCGGCAGTGGTGTTGGTGTTTTACCTTTTGTGTACCAATCTGGTTTCTGAACGGGTTATGGGGGCTTTAGAGGGAACGTATACGCCGCCGGAAAATCCTGCAGGAGATTGCATCATCATGTTGGGGGGCGGTGCTTTTCCCGATACCCCGGACGTGAGTGGTGCAGGAACATTATGTTCCTCACCGGCCAATCGCTTGTTGACCGCTGTAAGGCTGCAGCGGAAACTGGATGTGCCCATCATTCTTTCTGGCGGACAGGTATACAGCGACAGCGGTCCAGAAGCGGTGATTGCCAAGCGTATCCTGATGGACTTAGGTGTGCCCGAGGATAAGATTCTGGTGGAAGGCAGAAGTATCAATACCACCCAAAATGCAAAATTTTCTACGGAAATCATGCGGGATAAGGGGCTGGACAGACCGATTCTGGTGACCTCTGCTTTTCATATGCGCCGTTCGGTGCTTAACTTTGCGAAAAACGGTGTAGAGGTGGTGGCTTATCCTGCTGATTACCGGGTGAATTTGCGCCATGATTTCCATTATAATAAATTGAAACCCAGCGTTGATGCTTTGTATGATAATATATTGGTAATGCAGGAAGTCCTGCGGGCTTTGGTGACGAGGTATCTTGAATGACGAAGAACTTGACAGATGGTTCTCCAGCCCGCTTGATTCTGATGTTCACGCTGCCCTTGATTGCAGGCAATATTTTTCAACAGTTGTATGCTTTTGTGGACACGTTGATTGTAGGGCGTTTTTTGGGTGTTGAGGCATTGGCTGCGGTGGGGTGTACGGGCAGTTTGATGTTTTTGATGCTGGGCTTTGTGATTGGCTTTTCCACAGGGATTACCATTTATACGGGGCAGCGATATGGTGCCAAGGACTATAAAGGCGTGCGGCAGAGTGCAGCGGCCTGTGCCATACTCTCCTTTTTGGAGGCGGTGGTGCTGACTGTCGTGGGTGTAAGTCTGTGCCGTCAGCTTTTAATCTGGATGCAGACCCCACCGGAAATTTTGGAAGGCGCGTACAGTTTCATCAGTATTGTATTTGGCGGCATTGTGATGTTTGTCTGCCTGCAGACGCAGACTAATCTCTTGCGGGCACTTGGCGACAGCCGTATGCCGACGGTGATTTTAGCAACGGCGCTCATCATTAACATCATTTTGGAGCCGGTTGCGATTCTTGTTTTAGGCTGGGGGATTCCCGGTGCGGCACTGGCGACCATTGCCGCCCAGTTTTTGGGCAATGTGATTTGCTACTATTATATCTGCAAGAAAGTTCCGGTGCTCCGCACGTACCGGGAGGACTGGCAACTGAGTTGGCCGGTGTTAAAGGCCCATCTGAAACTGGGACTGCCCATGGGCTTTCAGTCCTCGATTATCGCCATCGGTGCGGTGATTTTGCAGGTGGCCTTAAATAATCTCGGTCCGACGGCGGTTGCGGCCTATGCAGCGGCGCAGAAGGTGGACTCTATCGCCCTTATGCCCATGATGTCCTTCGGTCTTGCCATGGCGGCCTACACCGCGCAGAACTACGGCGCACAGAAATATGACCGCATTGCCGAGGGGGTGAAGAAATGCAGTTATATGTCCGTGGGGTTCAGCATCCTCGCGGCAGTTGTCCTGATTCTCTCCGGTCCATTCATTATGGAACTCTTTGTCGGTGAGGGGCAGCAGGAAGTCGTGGATATGGGGCATATGTATCTCATTGTCAACGGTGTGAACTATTGGATACTCGCGCTGCTGTTCATCTTCCGCTATACGCTGCAGGGGCTCGGGCAAAGTGTCGTGCCCACCATTGCGGGGGTTATGGAACTTCTCATGCGCGCTGGCGCGGCCATTTTCCTCTGCGAAATATGGGGGTATTTCGGCGCCTGTGTGGCCAATCCCATGGCCTGGGCAGGCTCGTGTATCCCGCTTGCCATTGCGTTCTTCTGGACGCGGCGAACTTTTCGTTATAAAATTAATTCAAGTAAATAATTCTTTTAGGCAGGAGATTGCTCCTGCCTTATTGTATATATAATAATTGTATATATAATATATATTGGCTCAAACTGATCATTTATTCATAGGAAGGGGAATTGCTATGTATCAAGATGAATACAAACGCTGGTTGGAGGCTGATTTAATAGATTGTGATTTGGGCAAGGAACTGCGGGATATTCATGGTGATGACGAGGCCATTAAAGAACGTTTTGCCGCTGCCTTGAAATTCGGTACGGCTGGTCTGCGGGGCACTTTAGGCGCCGGCACGAATCGCATGAATATCTGGGTGGTGCGTCAGGCAACCCAGGGGGTAGCGGATTGGGTAAAGGGGGAAGGCGGTACTCAGACTGTGGCCATCAGCTATGATACGCGTCTTAAAGGCTGGACCTTTGCCAAGGAAGCTGCCGGTGTCCTGGCGGCTAATGGCATTCATGTACGTATCTATGATGAACCCATGCCAGTACCAGCTCTTTCTTTTGCTACCCGTTTCTATAAAGCTAATGCGGGTATTATGGTGACGGCCAGTCATAATCCGGCAAAGTACAATGGCTATAAGGCATATGGCCCGGATGGCTGCCAGATGACGGATGCCGCTGCGGATGTGGTCTATAATGCCATCCAGAAAACCGATGTGCTTACGGGGGCGAAGTATATATCCTTTGCCGAAGGTGTGGAAAAAGGCTTGATTAAATTTGTCGGGGAAGACTGTAAGGAAGGCCTTTACGAGAATATTGAAGCCTGTCAGGTGCGTCCGGGGCTTTGCAAAACGGCTGGCTTGAAACTGGTGTATTCGCCATTGAACGGTACCGGACTGGTGCCTGTTACCCGGGTGCTGCGGGATATTGGCATTGACAATGTGACGATTGTGCCAGAACAGGAATATCCCAATGGTTACTTCACCACCTGTTCTTATCCTAATCCGGAAATCCTGGCGGCGATGGAAAAAGGCCTCGAATTGGCAAAGGCGGAAGATGCAGACCTCATGCTGGCTACGGACCCGGATGCAGATCGGGTAGGTATTGCCATGAAGTGCCCGGATGGGTCCTATGAGCTGGTTTCCGGCAATGAGATGGGCGTTCTGCTGCTGGATTATATCTGCGCCGGCCGACAGGAAAAGGGCACCATGCCGAAAAATCCTGTGGCTGTAAAATCCATCGTATCTACGCCGCTGGCAGATGCTGTGGCGAAGCATTATGGTGTGGAACTGCGCCATACCCTTACGGGCTTTAAGTGGATTGGCGATCAGATTCTCGGCCTTGAAAACAAAGGAGAAGAGGAACGGTTCATCTTTGGCTTCGAGGAGAGTTACGGCTATCTGGCTGGCCCCTATGTCCGGGACAAGGATGCTGTGGTGGCTTCCATGCTGATTTGTGAGATGGCTGCTTATTATCGCAGTAAGGGTTCTTCCATCAAGCAGCGTTTGGAAGAGATTTATAAGGAATATGGCCGTTATCTCAATAAAGTAGATAGCTTTGAATTCCCAGGTCTTTCCGGTATGGATAAGATGAAAGGGATGATGGACAGCCTGCGCAAGGATCCCATCAAGGAACTGGCGGGCAAGAAGGTAACGAGGGTTATCGATTATACGGATACCACTGCTACAGGGCTGCCAAAAGCCAATGTGCTGACCTATGAATTAGAGGATGGTTCCTCGGTAATTATCCGTCCTTCCGGTACGGAACCGAAGATTAAGGCTTATTATACCACCAAGGGAAAAGATTTGATGGAAGCGCAGGCTGCTAAGGATGCGTTGGCTGCAGCAGTGAAACCGTATTTGTCTTAAAAGCTTGCTATGAGGCTGGGACTGAATGGATTAGCTTTACTTAGCTGCATGCTTTAAAGATAGTTTTATTCATGACAGAACGCAAAGCACTTTTGCATTATCGTTAGAAAGTGCTTTGCGTTTTTATTTATGGGTCGATTTTCTATCGTCACATAATTTCCTATGGTAAAATACGACCAATTGCGTTATAATTAATCCGTATGTAATGATAGCAATATGGAATGAGTTAGAGGAGTGTACAACATGAGTTTGAAACTGGCGTCTGGTTTTGAGTTTGATTATGAAAACCTCTATGGCGAAGGTAAAGTCACAGAAGCTGACTTGAAATTCTATGAAGAAGATTTGAAGAAGGCCCATGAGGCCATGAAGGTCATGCGCGAAAAAGGCTTTATCCGTGCACATCTTTCCAAAGATGGTGAGCCGGAGAAGGTGTTGTTTTCCCAGCTGCCCTATGTGAAGGAAGGCAATCTCAATAGCCCCAGTTCGTTGAAAAAATTGGGTGAGCTTACGGCGCATGTGAAAAATAATGTGGATGTTGTGGTGTCCTTAGGGATTGGCGGTTCCTACCTGGGAAATCGGGTGCTCTTTGATGTGCACTGCGGTGAATTCTGGAACGAACTTTCCAAGGAAGAGCGTGATGGCTTCCCTAAGGTGATTTTCAGCGGCCAGAATATCGATCCTCGCCGTACTGGGGACATTATCCACTATCTGGAAAACAGTGCTAAGATTACCAAATCCCATGAAAAACGCAATCTGAAAGTGTTGCTGCTGGTTATTTCCAAGTCTGGTGGTACCCTCGACACCATGAGCAATTTCATGGTCATCTACGATGCGCTGCAGAAGATGGGCGATATTGATGTGGAAGTAGTAGCGGTTACTGACCCCAATATGGAAAACCAGACCTTGCTTAAGAAGCTGGCAATCGAAAAAGGCTGGCCGCAGTTCGCTGTACCGGATGGTGTGGGCGGCCGCTTTACGATTTTCTGTGAAGTCGGATTGACCCTGGCTGCCTGCATCGGCTTTGATATCCAGTCCTTCTTGGATGGTGCAAAAGCAATGGATGAGGCATGTCAGAATGAGGATATCTGGCAGAATCCGGCTATGCTCAATGCGGCCCTGAAGTTTGCTGCTGCAGAAAAACATGGCCGTGATATTGAAGTCATGATGCCCTATGGGGATTATCTGAAATCTGTATCCGAATGGTACATCCAGCTGCTGGCTGAATCCCTGGGTAAGCAGTACAACAAGGATGGCAAGGAAGTTTGCTATGGTCGTACGCCGCTGGTAGCAGTAGGTACTACGGATATGCACTCCCAGACCCAGCAGCATCAGGAAGGTAAGCTGAATAAGATTGTTCAGTTCATTCGTCTGGCGGATTGGGATAAGGATTTGGTTATTCCCGATGCGTTCCCGGAAGCGAAGAAACTTTCGGATATCTCCGGCGTAACCATGGGCCAGGCCTTGGAAGTTGCCCGTCAGTCCAATGCGGATGCACTGGCTTCCAACAAGCGTTACAATGCCTGCTTCACCCTGCCGAAACTCAATGCTTATCATCTGGGCGAACTTCTCTACATGCTGGCGATGTCCGTTGCCTATGAAGGTGAGCTGGCCAATGTAGATGCCTTTAATCAGCCCGGCGTAGAATCCTATAAGCGCATTATGGGACCGAAACTGGCAGAAGTAAAGGCTGCTAACCAGAAGTAATAGTTTTCGTAAAAAACTCCAAGTACTGTATCTGCTTATGCTCAGGTTAAAGTGCTTGGAGTTTTTTGGGCAGAAATTTAGAGAAATAACGAGGGAATACGATAGAATTGATATAAACAAGCGATTTGTTATTAATTTTTCATTAAAGTGTAATAAAAGTCCTAGGGAAGGCAGGGATTTTTTTTCGGATAACGAATATGTATGACTATCAAATTCTTAAAGCATAACGATAAATCATTGGGGAAATTCACCGATATATAACAAAAGGGGTGTTATACGGTGAGAAAGGAGGAAGAACAATGATTTGCAAGAAATGTGGCTGCATTATTGAGCGGGATATGCAGGAGTGTCCATTCTGTGGGGAACCGGCAGAAGGTGGGCGGGATGATTTGATGACTCGCTTCGTAGGGGATGATGGCGCACGGGAAATCCGGGAGTCCATGCCGAAGCTGGTGGCCTTACAGCAATTGGATGATGTGCCGGCAGGAAGAGAACACATGTTGGCAGAACTCAGGCGCTTGCAGGGGTATTTTTCCCATATCCGTGGCAAGTATGCAACGCTGGGCGACTTATGGTTGATGCGCTCGCAGGATGTGGAACCATTGCTGGTGAATTATACCATTGGCGGTGGTGTGGCGACATTGTTCTTCTATCTGATCCTTACGGGTTTCTTCCCAGGTGTACCATGGACATTCTTTTTTGCCGTTTGGCTAGGGGTATCCAGTGTGGCTTTTGTCCAGGCAGGCAAGCAGCATGAACGGCGTAAAGCCAAGCTGGATGCGGATATCCGGGGGATTGAGAATGAGGTACGGGAATTTTACAATCAGGCAGATCACTGTTTCCTGCCCTTGGATTATTCCGATCCGCAGGTAATCAAGGAACTTATAACAGGGATTTCCAATGGTACCATTACGACCTTTCGTGAAGTAAAATTATAGAGGAAGAACTTTCGGCCTTCCGCTGGGGAAAACGGGACCATAGTCCTGTTTTTCTCCAGGGAAGGCTGTGTTATAATGGAGCAAGTAATTTCTACATTGCCCGAGGGGGAATTCTATGTCATTATTTGCTCTTTGTCTGCTTTTAGTATGTCCGGTCCTATTTCTATTGATTGCCTTCCGTTGTTTCCGGCAGCATGATTATAAATGGATGGCGTTGTTCGTCTGCTTGGCAGTGGCGGTGGGCTTTATTGGTGGATTGAAGGGCTATGGGGAAATGGACAAACGCACGAAAAGTACCACAGAGTCGACTTTTGACCGGGATCAGAAGGAAAATGTAACGCGTCGTTATGACGAAGCGGTGGATCTTCTGCAGGAATTGGATTTCAATCACCCGGATCGGGAGAAGGCTGAGCAGGCCGTGCGTCTTTTGCAGGATTTCCAGGACGAGCAGCTGGTGGATAACCTGGATGGATCATGTCCGGATGCGGGTGTACTTCTGGCTTATGCTGAAGCCATGAATCAGATTGCAACTTATCGGGGACATCTGACTAATCGGGATGTGGCTGGTGACCGGAAGCTTCTCTCCATTGTGCAGGATATGCCAGCCAGCTATAAAGGAAAACTGGCAGAAAAGATTGTTCCGTTGCGGCGCCTGATTATATCGATGAATGAGGCGGCTGCTAAGGAAGCGAAAGTGGACAAAGAGAATGCGCAGAAACATGCGGAAAATCTATCCCAGGGAAAATATGGAGGAATTCACCCCGGGGATAGCGAAGATAATATAACGGCTGCTTATGGAGAACCCTCCCGGGTTAATGTTACCCAGGGAGAGGGTGCGACAGTGAAACAATATGTCTTTGATCATAACGGCAGGAGTATTTATGTTTACACGAAGGACGGCATCGTGACGGATGTATCCAAGTGAATTTTATGAGGTGATTGCATTGAAGAAAAAAATTACGGCTTTAGTTTTAGGTGCTATGTTGAGCGTTTCTGCTGTGGCCTTAGCCGCCACTCCGGAAGCCGAAATGATGTCAACCCAGCAGGGGAAGGCTGCTGCCTGGGTGGATACCATGCTGGTGAAGAATGACCCGGCGGCTACGCTGAAGCTCATGGGAGCGGAAGCACAGAAGGAAATCGATGTCAAGAAGATTACGGCCATCAGTCAGGAAATGGCCAAGAATATGGGCAAGTATAAGGCTTCCCGCTTTGTGGGCTGGACTCGCTTCGACCAGGGGGATCAGATGATGTATCTCATGTCTTTTGAGAAGGAGCCTGTGGTACGTTGTGTATTCCTCTTCGATAAGGATGGCAATCTGCAGAATTTTGCCCTGTCTCCATTGAAGCAGACTGAGGAAAAGGATAACAAGAAAAAATAAGCATGTCCGCATGTAGGAGCAGGGGGATTTTATGCTGTTTGACAGCCATATTCATACGAACTTTTCCGCCGATTCGGAGATGAAGGCGCAGGAGGCCTTGGAAACAGCGGCACGACAGGGTATTGGCCTTGTTTTTACTGAGCATCTGGATGCCGATTATATCAGTAAGGATGGCAAAGCCTTTTCCTTTGCGCCTCATGCTTATTGGCAGGCGTACAGTCGTTTGCGTGGTGAGAATCTGCGGCTGGGGGTAGAAATCGGTATGCGGGAGAGTACCCGGGATTTTTCGGCGGAATTTTCCCGGCGGGTTCCCTTTGACCTGGTTATCTGCTCTCAGCATCTGGTGGACGATATCGATATTTATTATCCCGATTATTACGAGGATAAGGATAAGCAGACAGCTTATCACCGTTACCTTGTGCAGATGGCGGAAAATTTGCAGACCCATGCCTTTGGCAATGTGTTGGGGCATATCGACTATATTTGCCGGTATGCTCCTTATGAGGATGCGGAGCTTCATTATACTGAATTTGCTGATGAGATTGATGCAGTGCTCAAAGCCGCTGTTGCTGGGGATATGGTGCTGGAAATCAATACCCGCCGCTTTGGGGCCAAAGGGGCTTTGGCGAATCTTGCATGCATTTACAAGCGGTATCGGGAATTAGGGGGGCAGTTTGTCACTCTGGGTTCGGATGCCCATGCTGCGGATATTGTGGGGGCTCATCTGCGGCAGGCTTTCGATTTTGCCGAGAGTCTGCAGCTTACGCCGGTCACGTTCCATCAAAGGCAGATGGTGAGATGCTCAAAGTGATTAGGGGCTCGTTTCCTTTTATTGGACTGTATTTAGCGCTATGCAGAGGCAGAATTGCCCTTGCATGGCGCTAATTTATGGATTTTTTTCTTGGCAAAGTTTGTACAACACGCTATAATATATAGGAGATTCTATTTTTTATAGGAGGGCTAATGATGAAACACATCAAGACGGTCAACAAACCTTCTCTGCAGAAAACGCTGAAGACGGGCGGCTGCGGCGAATGCCAGGCTTCCTGCCAGTCCGCTTGCAAGACTTCCTGCACTGTGGGCAACCAGGTTTGCGAAAAATAAGCATTTTGCTTATATTACGGGCCTTCCCTTAAGGGAGGGCTTTTTAATTTCGTTTTTCTTTGTGAAAGTTAGGAGTTACAATGAAAGCCAGGATTCATAAATTCGTGCAAAACGGTACTTATATATTGTTGGATATCAATAGTGGTGCCGTTCACGTTATCGATAAGATGATTTACGACATCATGGACGATTTTAACGGGGAGAATGACGGAGCGGTCATCGATAAATTACAAGGGCAATACAAGCGGGCCGATTTGGAAGAAGCATTGGACGAACTTCATGCCCTAATGGATGCCGGAGAGTTATTCGCGCCGGATATCGATGTTCCCCCCACCTTTAAGCAAAAAGGGCTGGTGAAATCCCTCTGTCTGATGATTGCCCAGGACTGTAATCTGCGCTGCAAGTACTGTTTTGGTGATGGTGGCAGCTACGGGCAGGATCGGGCCATCATGAGTCCGGAGACAGGCAAGAAAGCCGTTGATTTCCTGATTAAGAGCAGCGGCCCCCGAAAACATCTGGAAATGGATTTCTTTGGGGGCGAACCGCTTATCAATATGAAGACGGTTAAGGCGGTTACGGAATATGTTCATCAGCGGGAACAGGAAACGGGGAAGAAGTTCAAGCTGACCCTGACCACCAATGGCCTGTTGTTGAATGACGAAAATATCAAATGGCTCAACGATAATGACTTTTCGCTAGTGCTTTCTCTGGATGGCCGCAAGGAAGTCCATGACGCTATGCGTCCTGATGTTGGCGGCAATGGCTCCTATGACCGGGCCATCAAGAATTTCCATAAGTGTCTGGATTCCCGTAAGGGTGGTGACTGGGATTACCGCGGTGTCTACACCTATCTGCGCGGTACCTATACCAAGAACAATATGGACTTCACCAAGGATGTGCTTTCCATGAATGATGAGGGCTTTGATATCCTGTCCATGGAACCCGTAGTGCTGAAGGATAGTCCATTGGGCTTTACTGAGGCCGATCTGCCCCGTATCTATGAAGAATACGATAGGCTTACGGAGGCGTATATGGAACGCCACCGCGAAGGCAAAGGCTTCTTCTTCTTCCATTTCAATATGGACCTTTCCAATGGCCCTTGCGTGGCTAAGCGCCTTTCTGGCTGTGGTGCCGGCCATGAGTACTTTGCGGTGGCAGAAAATGGTGATCTCTATCCCTGCCATCAGTTTGTAGGACGGGAAGGTTATCGTTTGGGCTCTTTGGATGAAGGAGTAACCGATACAAAGCTGCCCCAATATTTCCGGGAAAGTCATGTGCTGAACAAGGAGAAATGCCGGGATTGCTGGTCACGGTTCTTCTGTTCTGGTGGCTGCCATGCCAATGCCGACCTGTTCCATGGAGATATCCGCAAGCCCTATGAAGTAGGCTGCGAGATTCAGAAGAAGCGTCTGGAATGTGCCATTTACGTTCAGGCCATGTTGGAACTGGAAAAAATGGAAAAAGAAGACGAGATGGCATAAATAATAAATATGATTTATTGCTTAGAAAAAGCGGTGACAAGGATGCATCCTTGTCACCGCTTTCCTTTTGGTCATTTGGCCTATTGTTTTTCAGTATTTTGCGCAGTTTTACCCTGAAAAAATTCTTGTTACTTATTCGTTGTGAATTTTTTGAAAAAAATCTTCTTCGTTGATTGAATAATTGCTGTAATTTATGATAAAAAGATTGACATTTGCGGGGGACTTATTGTATGATAGACAACGTAAGAACTGAAACTTCTAAAAAATTTAGGGGGTATTTTTCAAATGGCAGTAAAAGTTGCTATCAATGGTTTTGGCCGTATTGGCCGTCTCGCTTTCCGTCAGATGTTCGATGCAGAGGGTTATGAAGTAGTTGCAATCA
>NZ_JAILPX010000010.1 GCF_024699275.1 Selenomonas sp. | reverse complement strand
TGATAGATGGCAGTATTGTTGTTCCCAATGGGGCGGTGAAGCTCAAAGAACTGAATGACCCGGTTACGGATATGGCCGTCAAGGTGAATTTTGCCGGCAGTAAAGTGACAGTTGAAGATTTTTCTGGTAAAATGGGCGGTGGTTCCTATCGTTTACAAGGCAGTGTAAGCTTTAACGGTTTGGAACCGGAACATTATGACCTTTCGCTGAATATCGACCAGCTTGGGATAAACAGCAAGTTCTTTACCGGCCCGCTGAATGGACAGTTCAGCCTAAAGGATACGGACTTCTATGGACATCGCCTGCCTAAGCTCTATGGCCAGCTGGATTTTAAGCATTGCCAGGTGTCAGTGCCGACGATTCCAGATAGTGATGGCGAAATGCCGGAAATGGTTCTGGATGTGCAGGTCAATGTGGGAGATAAGGTGCATTTTTACAGTCCCTATCTCTATGACCTTTATCTGACCGGTGCTTTCCATGCTGGGGGCATCATGAGCCATCCCAAGATGAGTGGCAGTCTGCAGGTGAAACGCGGGGGCACTATCAACTATCTGAAGACGGAGTTCAATATCCGTCAGGGGGTTGCAAACTTCAATCAGGTGGCTTCGTTTATGCCCAGTATCGATTTCTTTGCCGATACAAAACTGGCTCGGGCCAGGGTGTTCCTGTCGGTAAGAGGGCCGCTAGGGGCGGCGAAGATGAAACTTTCTTCCAGCCCAGCCATGAGCCAGACGCAGATTGTGCAGCTGCTGACGCTGCGGGATGCTTATCGGGATGGCAATAGCAGTATGAATGCTGGCGATTTGCTGGCGGTGGGCCTGCAGATGACCTTCCTCTCGGAGGTAGAGGGCCTTATGCGGAACTACCTGTATATGGATAAATTAACCATTTCTCGGGGCAATGGTTCCCTGTTCAGCAACTATAATGCAGAAAAAGACAAAGAAAATCCCGAAAACAAATATGATTTTAATGTAACTATGGGAAAATATATATCAGACAAGGTTATGCTCCGTTATACGCATGGTTTTGGCAGCGATAACATCAACCGCTATGGCGTGCAGTATGATATCAATGACCATTGGGGCTTGACCTTTGAGCGGGAGTCCAACAAATCCATTGTTGGTGTGGAAGCCCGCATGACATTTTAACAATGCTTAGCGCAGAAAGGGGGTGATGGGGCTGCGTTTTGCACAATATGTAAAAGAATTACAACGGATAAAACCATTGGCAAGAGAGGAAGAAGCGCAGCTCTGGCAGGCCTATAAGGCCGGTGGCGAGGAAGATGCCCGCCGCCAGCTCATCGAGGCCTATCAGCCCTTGGTATTCAAGCAGGCCCTGCCTTACCGCAGCCTGCAGAACATCATGGATGTGGTGCAGGAAGGTACGGTGGGCCTCATTGAAGCGGTGGAGCGATACGACCCGGAGCGAGGAATCGCCTTCAGTCTCTTTGCCATTCACCGTATTCGCGGGCGGATGCTTGACTTTCTGCAAAAAGAAGGGGCTTCGGACAGCCCCTGTATGGATGCTGCGCAGGATGAGGGCGGTTCCACCTATAAGGAAAACCTGATGGACACCTCGCCTACCGTAGCCGAGCAGGCAGAAAACCATGAACTGGTGAGAAAACTCCGGACAGCCATGGCGCGCCTGCCAGCCCGGGAAAAAGAGGTGCTGGAAAATGTTTATCTAGCCAGTCAGGATGTGCAGGCCGTAGCAGAGGCTATGGATATCAGTCCCAGCCATGTCTACCGCCTGCAGAAGACAGGCATCCGGCGCATTCGGGGGATGTTGTCCAGATTCATGCAGTATTGGTGAAATAATTTTCAAATGAGCAAAGTTAAGCTGAAAAATGACGAAATAACATGCTAATGGCTTGTGAGAGTCGGTATCGACGTGATATGATGTGTCAAAGGGAAATACAGTCAGCCGATTGTAAATAAAGAGAGTTTAGTGAATTTTACGGTCGGAGGGGCAGGTATGGACAAACGGACACAACGTAATCACATACGGGCGGCCCGGGAATGGCTGGGCAGGGCGGACGATTCCTTAGCACAGGATAATGATGTGCAGGGGGATTTGAAGCT
>NZ_JAILPX010000125.1 GCF_024699275.1 Selenomonas sp. | reverse complement strand
GTCGGCACTGATGAGGGAGGATTTTCCATGATTGATATTCTCGACCGCGTGCGCAACAAAGAGTTGCAAAGCAAGATTGTCACGGCGGAAGAAGCAGCAGCTTTTTTCAAGGAAGGCATGAATGTTGCAACCAGTGGTTTTACTGCCTCGGCATATCCGAAGGCTGTTCCGCTGGCCTTGGCTGAACGGATGAAGAAAGAACCGTTCACCATTAACCTCTGGACAGGCGCTTCTACCGGCCCGGAGCTGGATGAAGCATTAGCAAAAGTTCACGGCATTAAGAAGCGTTTACCCTACCAGACGGATAAGGATTTGCGCAATGAGATTAACGACGGTTCGGTAAATTATCTGGATTTGCATCTTTCCGAATCAGCCCAGCTCAGTCGTTGCGGCTATCTGGGAAAAATCGATGTGGCGGTGGTAGAGGCTTGTGCTATTACCGAGGAAGGGAACATCATTCCGACCACGTCCTTGGGCAATGCGGCATCTTATGTACAGAGTGCGGATACGGTTATCGTTGAAGTCAATACTTCTCAGCCCTTGGAACTGGAAGGTATGCATGATGTTTACATTCCCATGGACCCGCCAAATCGTCTGCCTATTCCTATCGTGAAGGCAACTGACCGTGTAGGTACCACTTACATTCCCTGCACGCCGGATAAGATCAAGTACATCGTACCTTGCGATATTCCTGACCATACGCGCCCACTGAAGGCCATTGATGAGGATTCCCGCAAGATGAGCCAGTTCACTTTGGAATTCCTCAAGAAGGAAGTGGAAGCTGGCCGTATGCCGAAAAATCTGCTGCCACTGCAGTCTGGTGTAGGCAACGTTGCCAACGCCGTTATGGCAGGCTTTGTGGATTCGGATCTGAAGGATTTGACGGTTTACACCGAAGTCATTCAGGATGGCATGCTGGATCTTATCGATGCCGGCAAGCTGCAGATTGCTTCCGGTACGGCATTCAGCCCATCACCGGAAGGCATGGCTCGCTTCTATAAGGATGTAGCGAAGTATAAGAAATACCTGCTGCTCCGTCCAGAAGAGATTTCCAACAGCCCGGAAGTGGTACACCGTCTTGGCGTTATCGCCATGAACACCGCCATCGAGGTGGATATCTACGGCAACGTAAACTCCACCCATATCACGGGCACCAAGATGATGAACGGTATCGGCGGCAGCGGCGACTTCGCCCGCAACGCATACCTGACCATCTTCTACACGCCGTCTGTGGCTAAGAATGGCAAGATTTCCGCCGTTGTTCCCATGTGCTCCCATATCGATCATACGGAACATGATGTGGACATCATCATTACGGAGCAGGGCATTGCAGATTTGCGGGGCAAGGCTCCTCGTGAGCGGGCTCTGGAAATCATCAACAACTGCGCCCATCCGGACTATCGTCCAATTCTGTTGGATTACTTCAAGAGAGCAACGGAAGCAACCAACCATGCCAATACGCCCCATATTCTGGAAGAGGCTCTGTCCTTCCATGAAAGATTCGTGGCTAATGGCAGCATGATGAAAGACTAAAACAATAGATAGATATAGATAGATTTAACTGAATGAAGCAGGAGGTATATCCTAATGAGCACGGAAAAAATTCAGGCTGAGCTGGCCAAATACCAGGCTAAAGTCGAAAAAGCAGTAGCACGTTTCCCGGAACGTCCCCATCTGCCGGAGCAGCGTCTTTATACGCCGCTGGACATCAAAGGGGATGACTATGCAGATGAAATCAGCTTCCCGGGCGTTTATCCCTTCACCCGTGGCGTACAGCCCACTATGTATCGTGGCCGCTTCTGGACCATGCGTATGTATGCCGGCTTCTCCACGGCAGAAGAATCCAATAAGCGTTATCGCATGTTGATTGAAAATGGTGCAACGGGCTTGTCCTGCGCCTTCGACCTGCCGACCCAGATCGGTTACGATTCCACGGATCCGATTTCGGAAGGTGAAGTTGGTAAAGTCGGCGTAGCCATTGACTCCCTGGCGGATATGGAAACTCTCTTTGACCAGATTGACCTGGGCAAGGTTTCCACTTCCATGACCATCAATGCACCGGCATCGGTTCTCCTGGCCATGTATATCGCTGTGGCTGAAAAGCAGGGCGTTGCTGCTGATCAGCTCCGTGGTACGATTCAGAACGATATCTTGAAAGAATACGCAGCCCGCGGCACGTACATCTTCCCTCCGCGCCCGTCCATGCGTCTGATTACGAATATCTTTGAATATTGCTCCCAGAATGTACCGAAATGGAACACCATTTCCATTTCCGGCTACCATATCCGTGAAGCAGGTTCCACGGCTGCTCAGGAAATCGCCTTCACCATTGCCGATGGTATCGCATACTGCGAAGCTGCCATCAAGGCGGGCCTCAAGATTGATGATTTCGCTGGCCGTCTGTCCTTCTTCTGGAATGCACACAACAACGTGCTGGAGGAAGTGGCAAAATTCCGTGCTTCCCGCCGTATCTGGGCGAAGGTTATGAAGGAACGCTTCCATGCTGAAAAGGATAAATCCATGATGCTGCGTTTCCATACGCAGACCGCAGGTTCCATGCTGACGGCTCAGCAGCCCAACAACAACATCGTCCGCGTTGCTCTGCAGACGGCCGCTGCTGTTATGGGCGGCACCCAGTCTCTGCATACGAACTCCCGTGATGAAGCTCTGGCTCTGCCGACGCAGGAATCCGTTACCATTGCTCTGCGTACTCAGCAGATTGTGGCTTATGAAAGCGGTTTAGCCGATGTCATCGATCCGCTGGCTGGTTCCTACTATGTAGAAGCCATGACGGATAAGATTGAAGCCGAAGCTTGGGATTATATCAAGAAGATTGACGATATGGGCGGCGCAGTTGCTGCTATTGAAAAGGGCTATATCCAGAAGGAAATTCAGGATTCTGCTTACAAATGGCAGATGGATGTTGAATCCGGTGCCCGCACCATCGTTGGTGTCAACAAGTTCCAGATGGAAAACGAAGAACCTCCAAAAGATCTGCTGAAGGTTGATGAAGCTGTTGGCGAACGCCAGAAGGCAAAAGTCAACGCCATGAAGGCAAAACGCGACAATGAGGCCGTTAAGGCTGCTCTGGCTGACCTGAAAAAGGCTTGCCAGGACGAGAACGAAAACCTCATGCCGCATATTCTTGCCGCTGTTAAGACCTACGCAACGCTGGGTGAAATCTGCAACGTAATGCGTGAAGTCTTCGGCGAATATGAAGCTCATGTCAGCCTGTAATGGAAAGCAAATCGTAATATAGCGCTTAGCTTGGAGGAATACAAAATGGAAAAGAAAATCAGAGTTCTTGTTGCAAAACCGGGCCTGGATGGCCATGACCGCGGTGCTAAGGTTGTAGCCCGTGCCCTGCGTGATGCTGGTTTTGAAGTTATCTATACGGGCCTGCGTCAGACTCCGGAACAGATTGCCGAAGCTGCCCTGCAGGAAGACGTCAATGTTGTTGCCATGAGCATCCTTTCCGGTGCCCATGGACATCTCTTCCCAAAAGTGGTGGATTTGGTTCGCGGCAATGGCATGAAAGATACCCTGATCATTGGCGGCGGCGTTATCCCTGACGGGGATATCCCCGCACTGAAGGAAGCTGGCGTAGCAGAAGTGTTCACGCCGGGCACCCCGACCAGTGATGTGGTCAACTTCATCAAGGAAAACGTAAAACTTTGAGAACAATAAGTTAGTGTTGGGCGGAGGGAACCTAAGCACCTGCTTGGTTTTCTCCCTTGACACTATTTTTCTTGCAAATTACTACCGAGAGGTGGTGACAACTTGGATATAGCAAAGGAATTACTCAAGGGTAACCGCCTGGCTCTTTCCAAAGCCATTACGGCCATTGAAAACGAATATCCGGAAGCCACGGAAATCATGAAGGAGATTTATCCACAGACCGGCCATGCCTATGTGCTGGGGATAACCGGGCCACCGGGAGCAGGCAAGAGTACCCTGACGGATAAGATTACCCGGGCCTATCGTGCTCAGGGCAAGACCGTTGGCATTGTGGCGGTGGACCCCACCAGCCCCTTTACCGGCGGTGCCATCTTAGGTGACCGTATCCGTATGAACGACTTGACCCTTGACGATGGAGTCTTTATCCGCAGCATGGGCACCCGCGGCAGTTTGGGCGGATTATCGCACAAAACAGCCGATGCGGTTAAAGCCATGGATGCATTTGGAAAGGACATCATTATCGTCGAGACGGTTGGTGTAGGGCAGTCAGAGGTGGATATTGTCAAAGCTGCCGATACCACCATGGTGGTACTCATCCCCGGCATGGGGGATGACATCCAGGCCATTAAGGCCGGTATCCTGGAAATCGGTGATTTGTACTGCATCAATAAATCCGACCTGGATGGGGCAGATAAATTGGTGCGGGAAATCAACATGATGCTGGATTTGGACAGCTTTATGACGGATTGGCGTCCGCCCATCACTAAGGTGATTGCCAGCCAGAACGAGGGTATTGAGGAACTCATCAGCACTGTAGAAAAGCACAGGGCGTATATCGAAGGCAATGGGGAACTGACCCGCCGCCGTACGAAGCGCACCCGTGATGAAATGCTGGACATCTTAAACAGCGGCATCAACAATCACGTCAAGAAGCAGATTGTGGATAGCGGCCGATTGGATGAATATGTGGAAAAGATTCGCGCTCATGCCACCGACCCCTATACCGTAGTAGGTGGCCTGCTGGACGAAATGCTGAACAGGTAAGTCATTTATTTTAGGAGGTAAAGATTATGTTTAAGGTTTTAGGTGTAGACCACATCGGTATTGCTGTAGGCGACCTGAAGGAAGTGGGTTCCTTCTGGAGCGATATGCTGGGCTTGCCCAATAACGGTGAGGAAACCGTTGAGGAACAGAAAGTAACCACGGGCTTTTTCCCAACGCCCAATGGCAGTGAAATTGAACTTTTGGCTGCTACGGCAGATGATTCTCCTATTGCCAAGTTCATCGAAAAGAACGGCGGTCGTGGCGGCATCCAGCACATTGCTCTGCGGGTGGATAACCTGGAAGCAGCTCTGGCTGACCTCAAGGAGAAGGGTGTACGCCTGATTGATGAAAAGCCTCGCAAAGGTGCTGGCGGTGCAAAGATTGCCTTTGTTCATCCGAAAGCCTCCCATGGTGTTCTGCTGGAACTCTGCCAGCGCGACTGATAATTTGCTCATAGCGTAGGATTGACGGGAATTATTTATCACTAGGTAATAAATCCTTGCAATTTCCAGGCAAATAGTGCAAAATATATAGCGGAGAACACAAAAGCTAATTATACGAGGAGGTATATAATGGCTACTGTTCAGGAAAAAATTGAATTAATGCATGCCAAGAAAGAACATATCATGCAGGGCGGCGGCGCAAGCCGTATCGAGAAGCAGCATGCGAAAGGCAAGCAGACTGCTCGTGAACGTATTGCAAAACTGTTCGATGAAGGAACCTTTGTTGAGCTGGATATGTTCATGAAGCATCGTTGCACCAATTTCGGTCAGGAGAAGAAAGAACTTCCCGGCGAAGGTGTAGTAACCGGTTATGGTACGGTAGACGGCCGTTTGGTTTATGCCTACGCACAGGACTTCACCGTTGAAGGTGGTTCCCTGGGTGAAAAGCATGCCCATAAAATCTGGAAAGTCATGGACCTGGCCATGAAGATGGGGGCTCCTTGTATCGGTATCAACGATTCCGGCGGTGCCCGCATTCAGGAAGCCGTAGATGCTCTGTCCGGTTACGGCGGCATTTTCTTCCGCAACACGGCTGCTTCCGGCGTCATTCCCCAGATTTCCGTAATCATGGGACCCTGCGCTGGTGGTGCAGTATACAGCCCGGCTATCACGGACTTCATCTACATGGTGAAGAACACCAGCCAGATGTTCATCACTGGCCCGGCGGTAATCAAATCCGTAACGGCTGAAGAAGTGACGGCTGAGGAACTGGGCGGTGCCATGACCCACAATACCCGCAGTGGTGTGGCTCACTTTGCCGCTGAGGATGAGGACGACTGCATCAAGCAGATTCGTTATCTGCTGTCCTTCCTGCCCAGCAACAATATGGAAGATGCGCCCATCATGGATACCGGTGATGACCCGGACCGCCAGGATGATAGCCTGAATACGGTAATTCCGGATAATCCCAATGCTCCTTATGACATGAAGGATGTCATCCGTTCCATCGTGGATAACGGCGAATTCTACGAAGTGCATGAGCATTTTGCTACCAACATCATCTGTTGCTTTGCCCGTTTCGATGGCCGCAGCGTTGGTATCATTGCCAACCAGCCGAATGTAATGGCAGGCTGCCTGGATGTGGATGCTTCCGATAAATCGGCTCGTTTCATCCGCTTCTGCGATGCCTTCAACATTCCTTTGGTTAACCTCGTTGATGTACCGGGATTCCTGCCGGGCGTCGATCAGGAACATAACGGCATCATCCGTCATGGTGCGAAGATGCTCTATGCATACAGTGAAGCAACTGTTCCTAAGGTTACGGTTATCACCCGTAAGGCTTATGGCGGTTCTTACATCGCTATGTGCTGCCGAGAACTGGGAGCTGACCAGGTTATGGCTTGGCCGACTTCGGAAATCGCCGTTATGGGTCCGGCTGGTGCGGCTAATATCATTTTCCGCAAGGATCCGGACAAAGAAGCCAAGACGGCAGAATATGTGGAAAACTTCGCTACGCCGTATGTGGCAGCTGAACGCGGCTATGTAGATATGGTCATCGAGCCGAAGGAAACCCGTCCGTGCATTATTACGGCTCTTAATGCGCTGGCCAGCAAACGTGAAGTTGGCCCAGCTAAGAAACACGGGTGCATTCCGCTTTAATTCGGAGGTCTTTTACCATGAAAACTGAAGCAAATGGCGCTTCGCCAGAAGTGGTAGCAGCAATTACCGCTGCTGTCCAGATGATGATGGGGAACAAGGTTGTGGCTGTGCGCATTAAGCGCAGTGATGTATGGGCTCTGTCCGCCCGCGGCGGTCTGGCTCGTCCGTTCTGACCTTGTGACTGAAATCTTTGATGGGGGAATAAGTAATGAAAAAATTCAATATCACCGTTAATGGCACGGCTTATGAAGTTGAAGTAGAAGAAGTAAAATCCGCTGTAGCAGCTCCGAAGGCTGCTCCTGCAGCTCCGAAAGCAGCACCGGCTGCTCCAGCAGCACCAGCAGCTCCGAAGAAGGCTGCTGTATCCGCTGGTGCTGGTGAGCATTCCATCGATGCACCGATGCCGGGCAAGATCGTGAAGCTGGTTGCCAGCGAAGGCCAGGCTGTTAAAGCCGGTGACACCCTGCTGATTCTGGAAGCCATGAAGATGCAGAACGAAATCGCTGCGGATGCTGATGGCGTAGTCAAGACCTTTAACGTTGCTGCCGGCCAGAGCGTTAAAGCGCATGAATCCCTGGTAATTTTGGGCTAATTGCATAGAAAGGCGAAAAGAGCACTGCGGTGCTCTTTTTGTATTGTTGCTAAATTTCGCAAAAAACGCTATAATAAGAAAAAGCAATACTATTCCAAATAAAACCAGGAGGCGGTAGGGATGAGCATTATTCTAAACTATAATGGGAAGACTCCAACTTTAGGAAAAGATGTTTTAATGGCGCCCTCGGCTACAGTAGTAGGTGATGTGGAAATCGGTGAGGGCACCAGTTTGTGGTTTAATGCGGTGGTTCGCGGGGATTTCCAGAAGATTACCATCGGCAAAAACTGCAATATTCAGGATAATAGCACCGTCCATGTAATGGCCGATGAGCCTACGGAGATTGGCGATAATGTCATTGTGGGGCATAACGCCGTTGTGCATGCCCGGAAGATTGGCAGCAACTGTCTGATTGGCATGGGCTCCATCATTTTGGGCTATACGGAGATTGGCGATAATGTGGTCATCGGTGCAGGTACCCAGCTGACCCAGCATAAAAAGATTCCCTCCAACTCCTTGGTTTATGGTAATCCTGCCCAGATTATCCGTGCCCTGCGGGAGGACGAGATTGAGGCGTTGAAATCATCGGCGGTGAAATACCGGACGGTGGCGGAAAGCTATCAGGCTGAGTGGGATAGGCTCAACAATAAACAATAAATAGTAAGGGGACAGAGGAAACATGGAAAAAACTTTGGTACTGATCAAGCCGGATGCTTTTGCTTTGCATTACAGCGGGGATATCATCAAGCGCTATGAGGAAGAGGGCTTCCGCATCGTGGCCATGAAGCTGTTGAAGATGGATGAGCGCTTGGCTTCCATCCATTATGCTGAGCATATTGGGCGTCCCTACTACGGCGATTTGGTGGGATTTATGACATCTGCCCCCTTGATTGCTATGGTACTGGAAGGGGAAAATGCCATCAGCCGCATCCGCGAGCTCCATGGCAAGACCAATCCGGCCGAAGCTGCTGCGGGAACCATTCGCAAGCTCTATGCTACCAATGGCCGGCGCAATGCGGTACATGCTTCTGATAGCCCGGAAAGCGCTGAGCGGGAGATTCATATTTTCTTCAATGAAACGGAAATTCTCGACGGCAAGTATCAAGTGATGGAATAAGAAAATCAAGCGGCCCGGAGATTGAAAATATCTTTGGGCCGCTTTGCTGTTTTCTCCCGATAAAACTGGATTTTGGTTTGATATTTTCCTGTCAGTTGTGGTATTATTGACATTGACGGAATAAAGGGGGAGTGGGATTTGCTGGTACTTACACGCAAAGCTCAGGAAGAAATCATGATCGGCGATAACATTATCGTCAACATCGTCAAAGTCAGCGCAGGAAAAATCAAGCTTGGCATTACCGCACCGCCGGAAATTTCCATTAAGCGGGAGGAAGACCCGCAGAAGTTTTCTGCCCGCGCCCGGGAGAGGGCTGTGATTGAATCCCACCATGGCAAGGCCATGAAGGTGGGAGGACAGGATTATCAAAAACAGGCGGCTAAAGCCGCTTTAATATGAGGAGGAATTTTTCTTTATGAAGAGCGCAAAACCTATTTATACGATTGGTCATCGTAATCCGGATACGGATTCCATTTGTTCAGCGATTGGCTACGCGCATTTGAAGCAGGCACTGGGAGAGAACGTGGTGGCTGCTCGTGCCGGCAAGATCAATGCCGAAACCAAATATGCTCTGGAGCATTTTAAGGTAGAAAAGCCGTTGCTGCTGACGGATCTTTATCCCCGGGTTAAGGATGTGATGCTGGATAGCAAGATTGTGGTTCGTCAGCATGACACCCTGCGCCGTCTGGGGGAGGTTATGCGTGAACATGATTTGCGCTCTGTGCCTGTAACGGACAGCAAAGGCGTGATGGTGGGAATCGTGACCGCTTCAGATTTAGCCAAGCGCTATTTCCAGGAACTGGGGATGCAGAACCTGGCAGATATGCGGGTGCGCTATCGTGATTTGATTGCGGCTACGGACAGTAAGGTCCTGGTTTCTGGTGAAGAAGGAGACTTCATCAAAGGCAATGTGCGCATTGCTGCTGGTTCCATCAGCATGATTAAACACATCATCAATGAAAATGATGTGGTACTGGTGGGAGACCGCCATGATGAAACCCTCATCGACATCGTGAACCAGGGGATTTCCTGCCTGATTGTAACGGGGAATGGCCGGGTTTCCGGTGATGTGATTGACGCCGCCGAGGCCAAAGGGATGTTCGTGTTGTCTACGCCCTATGATACCTACACGGTGGCCCGCCTGATCAATCAGTGCGTGCCTATTCGCCGCATTATGCACGAAAATCCGGTATGTTTTAAGCCTTTGGATATGCTTTCTGACATCAAAGGTACTATGGAAGAAACCAATTTCCGCAACTATCCGGTAGTGGAAAACGGCAAGCTGGTGGGTGTAGTCAGTCGCGATAATCTGATGGTCCCGGAACGGGAACAGGTGATTCTCGTGGACCACAATGAACGCGGTCAGGCCGTGGAAGGCATTGAAGAAGCCAAAATCGTGGAAATCGTGGACCATCATCGTCTGGGGGGAATCCAGACCAGTGAACCGATTTTCACCCATGCAGAGCCGGTGGGTTGCACTGCAACCATCGTGGCCAATATGCACTGGCAGAAGGATATCGATATCCCGGCTTCTATTGCAGGGCTTTTGCTCTCTGCCATCATTTCCGACACGGTGCTCTTCAAATCCCCAACCTGCACGGAATACGATAAGAAAACAGCTCAGCGTTTGGCGGAAATCGCCGGCGTGGATATCAACGATTACGGCATGGAAATGCTCAAGGCTGGTTCCGGCATCGGCGATATGACTCCGGCGGAAATCGCCAAGAATGACCTCAAGGAATTCCAGATTGGTGATTATCGCATCATCGTCAGCCAGATTTCCGTTATGGACACCAAGGAAGTCATGGATTTGGAACCTCAGCTCATTGAGGCCATGACGAAAATCTGTGAGCATGACGGCTTTGATATGAGTCTGGTCATGGTCACGGATATCTTAGAAGAAGCTACTTATCTGCTCTTCACCGGTTCGCCCAAGACCCTTATCGGGGAGGCATTTAAGAAGGATGCCAGCGGTACCCATGTCTATCTGCCTGGCGTCATGAGCCGCAAGAAGCAGATTATTCCGCCTCTTTCCGAAGCGGTTAAGTGCATCAGCAAATAATTGCTGCGCAATTTAGGTTCATATAAGCACCGCCCCTCACGTTAGTTTGGGGCGGGCTTTCTGTCTTTGTTTGGAATATGAGAGATTTTGGAGGTTGTTTTGGATATTTTTGCAGGCTTGAATCCCGCTCAGAAACAGGCGGTGGAGCATACGGAGGGTCCCTTACTCATCATGGCAGGCGCTGGATCCGGCAAGACCAAGGTGCTGACCTGTAAGGTGGCCAATCTGCTGGCAAAAGGGGTAGCACCCTGGAACATTCTGGCCATTACCTTTACCAATAAGGCGGCTACGGAAATGCGGGAACGTGTGGACCGGTTGATTGGTGAGGGCGCTAAGGATGTCTGGCTCTCCACGTTTCATTCCTTCTGTGCTAAATTCCTGCGGCGGGAAGTGGAAGCCACGGGGCTGTATAAGCGCAATTTCGTCATTTACGATAGCAGTGACAGTCAGGTGGTCATTAAGGACTGCCTCAAGGAGCTGAATCTGGACCCTAAGCAGTATGCGCCCAGTTCCATTCAAAATGCCATTTCCAATGCCAAAAACCAACTTATGGGCCCAAAAGCCGTGGCCCGGGATGCGGATAATTTCTTCCAGCAGAAGGTGGCGGAAATTTATGCGCTTTATGCCAAGAAACTGCGGGCCAACAATGCCATGGATTTTGATGACCTGTTGATGGTATCGGTGCTGTTGTTGGAGGAACACGAAGAAATCCGGGTGAAGTATCAGAATCGCTTCAAATATATTCTTGTAGACGAGTATCAGGATACCAATGGGGCCCAGTACCAGCTCACCAAGATTTTGGCGGCTAAACACCATAACCTCTGCGTCGTCGGGGATGCGGATCAGTCCATCTATGGCTGGCGTGGAGCGGATATCCGCAACATCATGGACTTTGAGGAGGATTATCCCGAAGCTAGGACCATCAAATTGGAGCAGAACTACCGTTCAACGAAGAATATTCTGGCAGCAGCCAATGCGGTAATCGAGAACAACAGCAACCGCAAGAAGAAGGAACTTTGGACGGAAAACGCCACCGGGGAAAAACTCACCATTTACGAAGCCCGGGATGAACGGGACGAGGCGGAATTTATCGCCACCACGGTGATGAAGCAGAAGACCATCTTCAACGCATCTTATGGGGATATGGCGGTACTCTACCGTACCAACGCCCAGTCCCGAGTGGTGGAGGAAACCTTCATGCGCCGGGGGATTCCCTATACCATGGTGGGCGGCCTCAAGTTTTACGATCGCAAGGAAATCAAGGATATCCTGGCTTATTTGCGGGTAATCTATAATCCTTTGGATACGGTGAGTCTGCTGCGCATCATCAACGTACCCAAACGCGGGTTGGGTGATACCACCATTGCCAAGCTGTCGGATTTTGCCGATAATCAGGGCCTGACTCTTTTTGATGTGATTTCCAATATGGATATGTTGGAACAGATTCCCGGCATTACTGCCCGGGTGAAAAAGCCACTGGAACTTTTTTCCACCTTTATCTTCCAGTTTATGGGCTATCAGAGCAATATGCGTATCGATGACCTCATTGAAAAGGTGCTGGAAGAATCTGGGTATCTGCGGGAATTGCAGGCGGACAAGAAGCCGGAGAATGAAAGCCGCATCGAAAACCTCAAGGAATTTGTGGGGGTGGCCCGGGATTTTCAGAAAATCGAAGACAATCCTACATTGGAAAATTTCCTGTCCACCTTGTCGCTGGTTTCGGATATCGACAATGCGGAGCTGGAGGATGACCGCATTACCCTGATGACGCTCCATTCGGCTAAAGGGCTGGAATTCCCCACGGTATTCATGGTGGGCATGGAAGAGGGGCTCTTCCCCCATGCCCGTACCTTGATGGATGAAAATGAAATCGAGGAAGAGCGGCGTACCTGTTATGTGGGCATTACCCGTGCCCAGCGTAAACTCTATCTGACCTGCGCCCATCAGCGCACAATTTACGGTAAGACAAGTGCCTCTACGCCCTCCCGTTTTCTGGGAGAGATTCCGGAGGACTATACAGAGCGGCTGGTGCCCCGGGTCAACGCCTATGGCTTTGCCAATGCCAACCATTATGGTGCCCAGCAACGCAATGGCACCATGACATTCCGCCCAGCAGCCAGTCAGATGGGTAATGGTGCCGGTTTCACCGACAAGGCAAAATCTGCCTGGGAAGTGCTCAATGGCATGCAGAAAAAGACCGTCAATGTTCAGCCTAAGAGCGGGGTTATCCGTCCCGATACTTCGGTACAATGGAAGGTGGGGGATAAGGCCCGGCATGGGAAATGGGGCGTAGGTACCGTGGTATCCGTCAAAGGGGAAGGCGAAGAGGTGGAACTGAAAATCGCATTTCCAGGACAGGGGGTCAAGGGACTTATGCAGAAATATGCGCCCATCAGTAAGGTTTAAGGTTAGCGGCGTTCTTTGTATAGAAGGATGCCACTGCCAGGTTTACGGTATATTAAAATAACTATCGAGAGGGGAATATGGTGACACAGAAACTGACTCGAGAAGAACATTTAGCGGCTATAAAAGATGCCGATCGTCAATACTACGAATTGGATGACCCGATGCTGGCAGATGAGGAGTATGATGCCCTGCGCCGGGATTACATCGCTAGATACGGTGCCGAGGATTTGAACTATGTGCCCGGTGCCGCAGCGGGGGAGTTTGATAAGTTCACCCATCCTACCCCGGTTACGTCCTTGAGCAAGTGGACTAAGGGTGTAGATGATGAAGGCGATTTGGTCAGAAAAGTCACCGAGCTTTGGCCTGTGGTGATGCAGCCAAAATTTGACGGACTAACGGTGGTGGCGTATCCCAATGATGATGGCTCCTGCCGCTTTGTGACCCGCGGCTTGGGGGGCCGTATTGGCGAAGTCCTGCCAAACTTTATCAGCAGATATGAGGGGAAAGGCGTCAATAACAGCGGTTTTGCCATCCGGGGAGAAGTCTATATTACCCCGGAAAACTTTGTCCGGATGAATGAAGCGCTTGTGGCAGAGGGCATCGAACCCATGAAGAATATGCGTAATGCGGCGGCGGGAATCCTGCGCCGTAAGGAACGCAGTCCCTTTGTGAACTATTTGAGCTATGTCTGTTATGAACTGCCGGGGACGGATGTGACCCCTATGGAGGCTAGAGAAATCATCAGCCGGGAAACGGTCTTTACCGTTACGGATATGGTGGAGCTGACGGCACCGGATAGTGCGCTGGTGGAAATCGAGACCTTTTACGAGACCTTAAAGAGGGAACAGGCCGTGCCTGTTGACGGCATCGTCATCAAAAGCAGCCAGGAAAACAGTTTGGAAAAGTTTGGCTTCACGGCACATCATCCCCGCAACGGCTTTGCCTATAAGGCGCTATCCGAGAAATTTGTCACTATTGTACGGGATGTAATCTGGCAGATGGGCCGCCGCAAAGCCACGCCGGTGGCCATCGTGGATCCGGTGGAAATCGACGGGGCCACCGTGACCCGGGCTTCGCTGCACAATGCGGCCATGATTCAGGAGTTGGGCCTCAAAATCGGCGCGAAAGTGGAAATCCATAAGGCCAATGAAATCATTCCCCAGATTACCCGGGTTTTGGAACCGGGCACTGGGGAAATCAAGCTGGCACTTTGTCCATCCTGCGGGGAGCCGCTGGAAGAAGTCAATGGGCAGCAGTTTTGCAACAATCCTGCCTGTGATGAACGCATTGCGCAGGATATTGCCTTTGCCGGTGGCAGAGAAGTGCTGAATATTGAAGGTCTTTCCATTGAAACGGCTCGGAAGATGGTGGCTTATTGGAAGAAGCAGTATGCGGCGGTAAAGCCCACCTATACCATCATGTTTACTTTTACCATAGAAATGCTGGCCACACTTGAGGGCTTTGCGGAGAAATCGGCGGAAAAGCTCTATAACAACATTCAGGCGGCCCGTCAAAATGTGGAATTGCCCCGGTTTATCAAAGCTCTGTGCCTGCCGGGAATCGGCAGTGATGTGGGCAAGATTTTGGCCGATGAATTCGGCAGCCTGGAAAAGCTGTTCAAGGAGATGGCAGCTGTGAAGGCTCCGGAGGAAATGCTGCAGCAAATCAATGGTATTGGTCCTAAGACGGCAGCGCTGGTGGCCTCGAACCGGTTTGCGCTGGCCGTCAATGCCCTGGAACGTCATGTGACCATTGCCCCCTATGAAAAGCAGGAAGTTCCAGAGGGCGGGTTCTCCGGAAAAATCTTTGTGCTTACCGGCAAGATGGCTCAGCCCCGCAGTTATTATGTAGAACTGATCGAAAAGGCAGGGGGAAAAGAGGGAAAATCCGTTACCAGCAGGACAGACTATCTGGTGATTCAGGATGTACACAGCACCAGTGCCAAGGCAGTCAAGGCCCGGGAAGTGGGCACTAAGCTGGTTAGTCCGGAAGAGTTGGAGGAAATGCTGCAATAAATCAGAATAAAAGAAGCGATTCAACTGATCAATATCAATCGGTTGAATCGCTTCTTTTATTCTGTATGATTTTTGTTCGTTATTGACGGAAAACATCCCGATGCTGATTGATGATTTCGCCCATCAGCATTTTGCCTCGAACATCAGGGTGGAGGCCGTCGATGGAAAAGCCGGTGTCCATGACACGATGGCTGCTGTCATAGAAATAGGGTTCCAAGTCAATGTAATAGGGCTGGCTGCGTATCCAGGCGTTAACCTGCTGCAGTTTTGTTTCCCAGTGTTTATCCGTGGTGGTGTGAAAGGCAAATTGGATATTGGCAGGGTTGATGGGCATCAGGGTCAGGAAAATGGGGCGGATATCGTTCGCCTCGCATTTTTCTTTGAGTTCCGCCAAATCCCGGATGATGATTTCTGGCTTGAGGTTGGAAGCCCGCAGGCTGTTGGTGCCAGTGAGAATCATAAGATTCAAGGGCTTATAGGGCAGCACATCCTGTTCGAAGCGCTGCAGGGTCATGGTGGAGGTATCACCACTGCGGCCCAGATTTAGGCAGGGGAAATTCAGATAGGTTGTGTAGCTGTATTCCAGTGCTGCCGGGGAGTTAGAGACGGCTCCACCACCATGAGTTATGCTGTCTCCAAGGACGGCTACGGGCACCCTCTCGGGCTGTTGTTGGACTACAAAATGGGCCGTGGATGACCAGACGCCGACAGGGTTGCCATCCTTGTCGATGCCCCGTACCCGCCAGTAGTAATCGCCGGCATAGGGCCGGGGATATTCGTCGTAGCAGGCGGTGGCTGAGTTGACGACCTTGCGCCAGGCGGCATCAGCTGTAGGAGCGTTGTCGTTTTCCCTGATGGGAGGATGAATCATCAGCTCGACTTCATAACGTTCCACATCGTTTAAGGGAATCCACTGATATACGGGATAGAGAGGCATTTCAAAGTTGGGCATCTGGTCGAATTCATTTAAGAGCGGATGATCGGGCTGGGGGAGATTGGCGTCAATATGGAGTTCTTCAGCCGGGGAGAATTCGCCGATAGGCTGATGATGGATATCCAATGCCCGCACCCGCCAGTAGATGAATTTGCGGTTGGCATATTTCTTGAGGTCTGCCTGCCAGCCATTGGTAAAAATCAGTTGCGTGCTTTCTAAATGATTGTTTTTGTCTGGGGAAATACCTCTTTCCTGGGCAGGTTTGCCGGCTAGCAGTTCCACTTCATAGCATACGGCGTTGGGAACAGAGTGCCAGATTAAAAAAGGCATCAGACTGGCAGGATTGTCCTCACCGTAGTGCGAAATGGTACTGGGGCTTAAAGGCTCCTGATTGTGTATGGGATTTTGGATAGGTCGGGAAGGTCCTGCAAGGAGACCGAACATACCATAGGCAGTGACCCGATAGTTCATGGGGATGGCACTGCTGGGCAGTTCCAGGGAAGCGTTCATCGTGATGTTACTGGTCCAGAACTTGGAGTCTGGCTCTCCTTCGACCAATCCAGTGGTGGAACTATAGGTTTCCACCTTATAGAAACATGGGTAGGGCAGGGGATCCCAGGTCAAGGTCAGATGGCCGTTTTCTTCGTTGAAGGAGGCGGAAATGGCCATGGAATGCAGTCCCATGACATCGGTTTTCTCCGCCACAAAGGCTGACAATATAGTAAAACTTAATATGACGAGAGTGAATAGCAAAAATTTCTTCATAAATCACACCAACATGAACAGGATTTTCTTTTTGGATAACGTAATAATAATATAGTATAGCATATTTTGAGGTGATGTGAAAATGGAAAAGCAAGGTTTGGTTATCGTACACACAGGAGATGGCAAGGGCAAGACAACGGCGGCCTTAGGATTGGCAATCCGTGCCTGGGGGGATGGTTTCCGGGTCCTCATCCTGCAGTTTATCAAGGGAGGTTGCACCTATGGGGAATTGAAAACCATTGAAACGTTAAAGAACATCGACGATCGCATTGAAATCGATCAGTGTGGACTGGGCTTTACTAACAAGGGACCGACCACCAAAGAGGAACATCAGGCAGCAGCCCGGGAAACGTTAATTCGTGCCCAGGAGGAAATCAAGAGCGGCAATTGGGATTTGATTATTCTGGATGAAATCAATTATGCGGTGAAGTATGAACTGATAACCGAGCAGGATATGCTGGAACTGCTTGCCTTGCGTCCAGCTGAATTACATCTGGTTATGACCGGACGGGACGCCTGTGAATCTCTGATTGAGCAAGCGGATTTGGTCACAGAGATGAAGGAAATCAAGCATCCCTATCAAAAGGGCATCAAGGCCCAAAAAGGCATTGAGTTTTAAGTTATCCGTTTTGACTTGCAAAAACCACTGTAAAGTTGTAAACTTGTAACTATATTTTATCTCAATACTGAGCAAACTAGGAGAGTGGAAAGATGATTAGCGATAATGTAAAGAAGGGCGCCACCCGTTGCGCTCACCGTTCCCTGTTTCATGCCAATGGCTATGGTCCTGAAGATCTCAATAAGCCCCTGATCGGTATCTGCAATTCCTTCAACGAAATTATTCCTGGTCATATTCATTTGCGGGAAATTGCTGAAGCGGCCAAGCTGGGTGTGGCTGCTGCTGGGGGGACGCCCATTGAATTTCCGGCCATTGGCGTATGTGATGGCATTGCCATGGGGCATACGGGCATGAAGTATTCCCTGGCCAGCCGGGAACTTATCGCTGATTCCGTGGAAGCAGTTACCATGGCTTCCGGCTTTGATGCGTTGATTTTGATTCCGAACTGTGACAAGGTGGTGCCGGGGATGCTGATGGCGGCTGCCCGTCTCAATATTCCTGCTGTGGTAGTTTCGGGCGGCCCCATGCTGCCGGGACGTTATCATGGCCGGGATGTCAGCGTCAGCCAGGCCTTCGAAGCCGCTGGTAAATTTGCTGCTGGGGATATTACCGCAGAGGAGATGGCGGACTTGGAAGAAAAGTGCTGTCCGGGCTGTGGTTCTTGCGCGGGGCTCTTTACGGCCAACACCATGAATTCCCTGTCGGAGGTGCTGGGCATGGCTTTGCCGGGTAATGGTACGATTCCGGCAGCCTATACCGGTGCCCGCCGTCTGCTGGCCAAGCGCGCCGGGGCGGTGGTGATGGACTTGCTGGAAAAGAATATTCGTCCGCGGGATATCATGACCAAGAAGGCCTTTGAAAATGCCATTACTGTGGATATGGGTATTGGTGGTTCTTCCAACACAGTTCTGCATCTGACGGCCATTGCCCATGAAGCCGGTATCGAGATTCCGGCACCGCTCTTTGATGAGATTTCCCGCCGTACCCCCTATATTGCGAAATTGAGTCCTGCCGGCAAGCATCATATGGTGGACCTCAATGAAGCCGGCGGCATCTCAGCGGTGATGAATGAACTGGCCAAGAAAAATCTGATTCATCTGGATGCCTTGACGGTGACGGGAACCATGGGGGAGCGCATCAAGAATACGCCGGTACAGGATAATACGGTGATTCATTCTGTGGAGGCTCCTTATCGTCCTGAGGGCGGCATTGCGGTGCTCAAGGGCAATCTGGCTCCGGATTATGCGGTAGTCAAGGCTTCGGCAGTGGCTGAGGATATGCTGACCTACACCGGCAAGGCCAAGTGCTATGATTCGGAACCGGAGGCCTGTGATGCCATCATGAAAGGGGATATCCATGATGGTGATGTGGTGGTTATCCGTTATGAAGGACCTAAGGGCGGCCCCGGCATGCAGGAGATGTTGAATCCCACCGCGGTTATCACTGGCCGTGGCCTTAAAGTCGGCTTGATTACCGATGGCCGTTTCAGCGGAGCCAGCCAGGGTGCCTGTGTGGGACATGTTTCACCGGAGGCCATGGAGGGCGGTCCCATTGCGCTTATTAAAGATGGGGATGAAATTACCATTGATATTCCCAATCGTAAGCTGGACCTCAATGTCAGCGACGAAGAACTGGCTGAACGCCGCAGGAACTGGCAGAAACCGGAGCCGAAAATCAAGCATGGGTATTTGGCACGGTATGCCCGCATGACTACTTCCGCCAGCACGGGAGCAGTGGTGAAATAAGTTAAGTTTACATTATAGCAGGTAAGGCGCCCGGTGGCGGATCATTCATTTCCGTCACCGGGCTTAGTGCATTTTAGCGTGATGAACGTTGATCGGTAAAGGGCTTTCATGGGTAAATGGTTTTCGAAATTTATTGCTGCTTAGCAGCGTTGTCTTGCGTAGAAGCTATGCACAAAACTGCAAAACAGGACGGCCCTGCGGTTGACAGGATTAGGTGCTCGTCATATAATGAATTAGTTACTATATTGATAAATGCAAAGGGGCGTTAAACATGGCAGATAAAAAGGTCATGCTGACCGAAGATGGTTATAATAAACTGGTCGAGAAATTGAATTACTTGAAAAGTGTCCGCCGTATTGAGGTGGCAGAGCGTTTGAAAGCCGCTATTGCCCTGGGGGACCTTTCGGAAAACTCCGAGTATGATGATGCCAAGAATGAACAGGCGTTCCTGGAAGGTGAAATTCAGGATTTGGAAGTCAAGATCCGTAACTCGGATATCATAAAAGCCGGTTCCGGTGATGTGGTTCAGATGGGGTCGAAGGTTTCGGTCGTTGACATGGAATTTGCCGAAGATGGTCCGGAAACCTTCATGATTGTTGGTTCCACGGAAGCTGACCCGGATGAGGGCAAGATTTCCAACGAATCTCCTTTGGGCCAGGCACTGCTGGGCCAGAAAGTGGGTGCTGTGGTAGACGTCCATGCACCGGCTGGCATCATCAAGTACGAAATCAAGGAAATTCTGAGCTAATCATTAGCATATAGATGGGAGAATTTGCATAAATGGCAGAAAAGAAGCAGAATCAGCAGGCTCCTGTGGAGGACCTGAATGAAATGATGAAGGTCCGTCGGGAAAAGATGGAAGCCTTCAAGGAAATGGGGGTGGCCCCCTTTGGCCATCGCTATGAGGTGACGGCTTATGCAGCGGACATCAAGAAGGAAAATGAAGGCCTGGAAGGGGACGAAGAGGGCCCTGAGGTATTTATTGCTGGTCGTCTGATGGCTATTCGTGGCCATGGCAAGGCATCTTTCTGCACGCTGAATGACCGCACGGGCAACATTCAGGTGTACTTTAAGATTGATGTACTGGGTGAAGAAAAGTACAAGGGACAGTTCCGCCGTCTGGATATCGGCGATATCATCGGCATTCGGGGCGTGGTGTTCAAGACCCATCGCGGCGAAGTAACGGTTCGGGTAGAGGACTTTGATCTCTTGTCCAAGTCCCTGCGTCCTCTGCCGGAGAAATTCCACGGCCTGCAGGATGTGGATATCCGTTATCGTCAGCGCTATTTGGATTTGATTGTCAATCAGGATGTGCGGGAAACCTTCCGCCGCCGGACCAAGGCGATCAATTCCATTCGGGAATATCTGGATGAACGGGGCTATCTGGAAGTGGAAACGCCGGTGCTCTCGAACATTGCCGGCGGTGCTGCTGCCCGTCCCTTTATCACTCATCACAATACCCTGGATATCGATTTATATCTGCGCATCGCTACGGAGCTCAACCTCAAGCGACTGATTGTCGGTGGCTTGGACCGGGTCTATGAAATCGGCCGCATCTTCCGTAACGAGGGTATGGATGTGCGCCATAATCCCGAGTTTACTTCTATTGAATTCTATCAGGCCTTTGCCGATTATACCGATATGATGGATTTGACGGAGGGCATCGTGGTCAATGCTGCGCAGAAGGTACTGGGCACGCCCGTCATCAATTATCAGGGTGTGGAAATCGACCTTTCCAAGGTCAAGCGCATCAGCATGAACGATGCGGTTAAGGAAGCTACGGGCAAGGATTTCATGGCCTGCCAGACCGTGGAAGAAGCACGTAAACTGGCGGATGAGATTGGTGTACCTTATGAAGAACGTCATGGCATTGGCGGTATTTTGAACCAGGCCTTTGAAGAAAAGGTAGAGGAAACGTTGATGCAGCCGACCTTCATTACGGGCCATCCCACGGAGATTTCGCCGCTGGCCAAGCGCAATGCCGAAGATCCGCGCATTACCGACCGTTTTGAGTTCTTCATCTATGGACGTGAACTGGCCAATGGCTTTACCGAGCTCAATGACCCCATCGACCAGAGGGGCCGCTTTGAGGACCAGCTCAAACAGCGTGAAGCTGGGGATGATGAAGCCCATGGCATGGACGAGGATTTCGTCATGGCTCTGGAATACGGCCTGCCACCAACGGGCGGTGTAGGTATCGGTATTGACCGTCTGGTGATGTTCCTGACGGATGCTGCTTCCATCCGCGACGTACTGCTGTTCCCGACAATGAAACCGTTAGCGGACTAAATAAAAGCAATAAAAAAACTCAGGCTAATCATTGGCCTGAGCTTTTTTTATTGCCTTATTGAATTAGTTTTTCTACCTGTTCCTTGGGAACGAGGCCGATGGATTCCCCAGCCTTTTGCCCATTTTTGAAAACCAGCAGTGTAGGGATGCTCATGATGCCGAACTGCGCAGCTAATTCCTGCTCGCTGTCCACGTTAACCTTGCCTACTTTTACACTGGGATTTTCTGTAGCCACTTCCTCTACCACCGGGGAGAGCATGCGGCAGGGGCCACACCAGTCAGCCCAAAAATCAATCAGCACAGTGCCGGAAAAATCCAATACTTCCTGCTGAAAATTATCTTTCGTAATCACTGTAGTTGCCATAAGTCATTCCTCCTTTACTTGCCTTTATTATAGCAGAGAAGCGGAGATTTTTGTGTAACTGACTCACGTAATGGCTGGATGGCGGGATTTTTTCCGCTGACCAAATAAAATTTGTCAAAAATTTCCTTGCCAAACCATAGTTTGCTATGTTATTATGTATCTTAGATTGTGAAAACGGGCTGAAAGTATAACTGTTTTTGCATAACTAAATATATGGTGGTTGATATATGGAAGTCATTTTAGCAGATTACCTTGGTTTTTGCTATGGCGTAAAACGCGCCGTAACCATTGCTCAGGAGAATGCTTCCGCTGATGGTACAGCTTCCACATTAGGTCCCATTATCCATAATCCCCAGGTGGTGGAACGCCTTAAAACTGAGGGCGTTGGCACTGTAGACATGCTGGCAGAAATGGATAGAGGAACAGTGATTATCCGATCTCATGGTGTAGGCCCTAATGTCTATGAAGAAGCAGAACAGCGTGGCTTGAATTTGGTGGATGCCACGTGTCCCCATGTGAAGAAAGCGCAGCTTTCGGCAAAACGGCTGGCAGATAGTGGCCGTAAGGTGGTCATCGTCGGTGAAAAGAAGCATCCCGAGGTACATAGTATCTTTGAGTGGTCAGGTGGCCAGGCAGAGGTGATTGAGACAGAGGAAGAGGCAGATGCCTTGGAGTGTTGTCCGAAAATGGGCGTGGTTTGTCAGACGACATTTTCCGGGGAGAAGTTCAAACGGATTGTAACCCATTTGCTGGAAAAGTCCCGGGATATCCACATACAGCGTACCATATGTACAGCAACGGATCAGCGGCAGAGTGCAGCCTTGGAACTTGCAGCTAAGGTGGATATGATGCTGGTGATTGGCGGCAAGAACAGCGCCAATACAACAAGGCTGGCCCAGATTTGTGCAGAAAAATGCTTAACTTACCATATCGAAACGGCAGCAGAGCTCCAGGACGAGTGGTTTGATAAAATTGAAAAAATTGGTATTACAGCGGGCGCTTCAACGCCTGACTGGATTATCAAGGAGGTATATAAAAAGTGTCAGAACAGATGAATATGGAAGAACTCTTAGCAGAGGCCGAAAATGCAATGCCGGATATCCAGGAGCGCACCGTTGTAACTGGTGAAGTTATCCAGGTTTCTCGCGATGAGGCTTATGTTGATATCGGATACAAGCAGGAAATTGCTATTCCGAAGCGCGAGCTGGCTTATCCGGCTCCTGAGTCCGCTGAGGACGTAGTAAAGGTTGGCGACAAGATTGATGTTTACATTGTTTCCCTGGGCGGTGACAAT
>NZ_JAILPX010000104.1 GCF_024699275.1 Selenomonas sp. | reverse complement strand
ACGTTCAAGTCTACTTCGTAGTTCTTGATCTGGTCTTTGATGATGGCCGTTATTTCTTCCGGATTCATTTTCATAACTTCGCTGTCACCCCAGTTTCATCACTTGCTCGTCAGTAATTCTTTTTGCAGCGCCTGGAGGCGTCCGGCCACACTGCCGTCAATACGGCGGTCACCGATTTTGACTACTACGCCGCCCAGGAGATTCTTGTCCTCGTGGAGACGAAGTTCCACCTTTTTCCCCGTAACGGCCTCCAATTTCTGTGCAATTTTCTGCTGCTGTGCGGTACTCGCTGGCTGCGCAGTCGTCACATCGGCAATGACAATACCCTGAGCGGCATTCGCCATTTCCCGATACTGTTCCGCAATCACAGAAAGCAAAGTAAAGCGGCGTTTGTCTACCAAAAGGAGCAGAAAGTGATAGATGCTCTGGGAAAGTTCCCCCTCATACATCTTCATAATCAGTTCCTTTTTCGCCTTGCGCTCTACCTGCGGATTGGCAAAGAACGCAACTGCAGCAGGTACAGCTTCCAAATCAGTCTTGACCTGCATCAATTCCTTGCCGTATTCCGCCAGCTTTTCTTCTTCCTGCGCCAATTCAAAAATTGCCCGGGAATATTTATGTGCAAGCTGTAAGTTTAGCATGGCAAATCACCAATCTTATCCTTGTCCAGCTTATCCACAAATTCCGCGATAAGCGCTTCATTTTCTGCCGAATCCATATTTTTGGCGATGATTTTTCCGGCAGCTGCCATAGAAAGAGCCACCATTTCAGTGCGCAACTTTTCGACAGCCTTCGCCCGGTCTCGCTCAATATCGGCCTGAGCGGACTTCTTCATCTGCTCAATATCGGCTTTTACCTTCTGCTCCTCTGCCTCGCGGAACTCGGCGGCACGCTTCTCCGCGTTCTTCTGAATCTCTTCAGCTTTCTGCGTGGCAGCTGCCAGTTTCGCCTTGTACTGCGCCAGCAGCTTATCTGCTTCTGCCGCATCGGCATCGGCTTTATCAAGGCTTTCCTGAATCTTATCCTGACGGGCTTTGAGCATGTTGACTACGGGTTTATACGCAAATGCACGGAGTAAAACAACCAGGATCAGGAAGTTCATGATCTGTGCAATAAACGTCCCATTTAACTCGATCAATTCCTATGCCCCCTTTTCGTAAACTACATCAAAATAAATTATTTGATGAGCGGGTTTGCATAGAGCATGATGAGGGCAACAACCGTTGCAATGATAGCCATGGACTCAATCAAACCAACAGAAATCAAGGTGTTGGTAAAGAGCGTGCTCTTTGCTTCCGGCTGGCGGGTAATACCTTCAATGAAACGGCTCGTTACAAGACCATCACCGATACCTGCGCCAATTGCAGCAAGACCCATCGTAATACCTGCGCCAACAAGAGCAGCGGCCACCATAATTGCGTTTTCCATGAAAAAATCCTCCTTAATACCTTTAACTTAAAAATTCCCAGTTAGATTAACCTTCCTCTTCGCTTTTCACAGCATTAGCTAAGTAAGCCATGGACAGCATCGTGAAGATGAAAGCCTGTACTCCGCCGATAAAGATACTGAACGCCAGCCAGATAACTGACGGAATAGGCATCCAAACAGGCATGAGCTTCAGCAGGATGATAATGAGAATCTCACCTGCCAAGATGTTGCCGAATAGACGAAATGCCAGCGTAATGGGCTTAGCAACTTCCTCTATGGCGTTGATGATGACAAAGACCGGCGTGGGCTGGAAGAAATGGGCAATATAGTGACCGCCCTTCATGTAAAGCCCCAGTCCATGCACCATCGCGATGACCAAGAGTGCAAGGCCTAAAGTGGTGTTCAAGTCATTTGTCGGGGATGCCATCGTTGGGATAAGTCCCAGCCAGTTAGAAACCAGCAGGAACATAAAGAGGGCCACGACAAAAGGCGCCAAAAAGCGTCCATTCTTGCCCATGGTCGCATCGATCTGCTCATGAAGCCAAACTACGATTGCTTCCACCACATTCTGCCAACCTCGCGGCACCATTTGCAGATTGCGGGTTGCCAACACTGCAATAAGCAGTACAATGGCCATCGTAATCCAGGTCATAACCAGAGTCTCCCAATTGAAGGTAAAGCCGGCAAACTGCACTACTTCGCGAACACCGATTTCATGCATATACCTCAACCTCCTCCCAGGAATTCCTGAGTTACTATTTCGCGCTATTCATGCGGATCATGAGAACCATTGCCCAGGCATAACAAAGGACAAATCCCAGCGCCACCATGCTGAACACCTGCGTTGAAATCTGGATGGCTGCGAAAAGCACGACAAACAATACCAGTAATCGCAATACCAATCCCCATAACATCTGTCTTTTGGCACGGCCAGCCGAAAACTGCGCGGAATGCCACAAGCGCATGGACATGTTTCCCAAAAATACCAGACCTGTAATAAAGCCAATGAATAACGCCCCGATAAGCTCTGCTGTGCCATTGGCCACCAGCATACTGCCTACCGCCAGAGTGATTACTCCCAGCCCTATTATAAACCTTTTCATGAATACCGACAAAACTTCTTTCATATTCCTCCTCCGGCAAAAACGCCTTACAGTTGAATATTAGGCTATTGCCCATTTTATAACATTCAACAACATCTCTTAATATCCTTTTCGAAAAAGAATAATTATGAAACTTTTTGCGTATTTTTACCGTTTTTGGCGGAAAGATTTATGAGATTTTAGCTCGGAATTATTGATATTTATATTACGATAAATCAATAACCTTACTTTATCTCATTTCGTCGCAATGACTATTATAGGCAAATTATTGTTAAAAGGCAAGAAATAATTAAAAACAGAATGAAATTTATAGCTTTATGATAATTTATATTTATTTTTGCATAAAAATACACAAAAAACCTCCCCATTATCGGGGAGGCACCACCAATCTTAACGAATATTGATTGTCGTCGTATGCTGAACTTCCGCTGCCTTAGGCATATTCACATGCAGAACACCATCTTTGAATTCCGCGTCAATACGGCTTTCATCAATATTGTCGATATAAAAGGAACGACTCATGGAACCCATACGCCGTTCACGGCGAATATAATTTCCCTGATCATCCTTATCGCTATTCTCACTTTGCTGCTGCGCCGCAATTGTGAGATAACCATTCTGATAACTCAGTTTCACATCCTCTTTCTTCATTCCCGGCAAATCCGCCGTCAGCTCATAACTTTCACCATTATCCTTCACATCTACCCGCATACCACCAGCAACGCCAAAATCCGACATGCTGGGGAAGAACTCATCATGGAAGAAGGGCTCATTGAAAACGTCCCAAATACTCCGTGGCGTATTGCCCGCTGCCAAATCTTTACGACCGCCAAAAGGAACCAAACCAAACATAATCAGCAACCCCTTTCTACATTTATACCGGTCAAGGGAGCGTGCTGTACCTCTCTTGACTATTTGTAACGTTTCTGTAACCAGGATCCTTTGCTCTTCCTGATTACAATTTTATTATACCTCAAATAGTCAAAAAGTCAATAGGTCAAAAAGATAATTTTTTATTGCACCAAACGCTGAATCTGGTCCCAATTTTCTTCTTGCGCAGCCGTCTGCAATTCCAGCAATAATTCCGCATCTCTGTCTGGTAAACGATATCCTGCCAAGTTTTCCAGCATATAGACTAAGCTCTCTCGATCCTTCGCTGTCGCGATTTCCCGCAATGCATCCCAGGTCTCATGCAATTCCTCATCACGGATTGACGGCTTCTCCTCAGTCGTCTCTGTCGGTTCCTGCTTATTTTTCCGTTTCATGGGCATCCAATTCAATACCCGTTGACACAAATCAAAGGAGCAGCTCGTACCCTTTCCTGGCTCAGATTCCATATGCAGTTCACTGGCAAACAGCTTCAGCAGCCGCTGAGTAACATTCAGCCCTAACCCAGTTCCAATCAACATGCTGTTGGGCCGCCCTTCATCACCCGCCAGGATCTTCTGTACCTCCGCAAAGGTTTCCGGTGCAATGCCTATGCCCGTATCTTGTACCACAATATGCAAAAGCACCTCCGCAGAGCTTTTCTTTTCCATAGCAATCTGCATCCGAATGCTTCCCTTTTCCGTAAATTTAACGGAATTACTCAAAACATTGACCAGGATTTGCCGCAGGCGCAACTCATCGCCATAGAGAACGCTGGGCAGATTCGGCGGCAAATCGATTACGACATCCAGCCCCTTTTCCTCCGCTTCATCCAGAATCTCCTCCTGCAAGTGTTCCAGCAGCGCACTAAACTTATATTCTGCTTCATTGATCACAAAGTCTCCGGCTTCCATCTCCAAAAAGTCAAAGATGCCCGTGATGATATTCAGAATCTTTCCGCCCGCTATGTGACAATCCTGCGCATACTTTTGAATCCTTTTTTCTGTACTTTCCTTACGGATTTTCCGCTCCAGGCTAATGACTTCTTTCAGCGGACCTGCTAATTCACGACTGGCATTAGCCAGGAATTTATATTTATCGATACTTGCTTCTTCATTTTTTGTTGCCAATTCCTTCAGTTCCCGATTGCTTGCTTCCAGCTCCTTGGTAATTACGTCCAAAAAAGCTGCCATACGGGTGGAAAGCAGCATGCGCTTATTATCCTGCACCTCTAACGGAGCATCAAAGATATTCAACGCCGATTTACTGCCGCCCTCTCGGAATCCCACCGCAATAAGGGCACAATTGAGCAGTCCCCCCTGCCCCTGATAACAGTAGATTTCACCAGTGCCGCTGCAAATGTTAAGCTGATTAGCAATCCGCTGATAATAGCGGGTTTCCAGGAACTCATCGCCCTGCAGAAAGAAAGAGCGGGTTCCACAGGCTGTGATATAGAGCCCCTCCGGTGCAAACTGACTCATCTTCTCACTGGCCAGTTCCGTTTCATGCAAAAAATCCTCTCTTACCGCATAGGTCAGGCGAACCCTTTCCCCCACCCTTACATCACCGTTGAAGAAAATACGTCCCTCCTCATCATAACCAGGCGGTACCCGGGCAATCAAACAACCATTCCGTTCCATAGTCAAGGGGAATTCGGCAATATTGTACACAAAGTTTTCATCGGGGATAACCTTTAAGTAATGACGATATATATCCACGGCGGGCATACCATCTAACGTGCTGATGACATTTGGTCCCAGGGTTTCCGTAATGACCATTTCCTTGCCCAAAGGCTTCCACCCCAACACATAGTCAGCCCGAACACTGAGGCTTTCTCCACAGAAGGCCACAACCACCACACCATGGTCCATGATAGCATTGCCCATGAGGTACGGTTTCCCCAATCGGGTTGCGATGATATCCTCCGTGACAATGGAGCTTTCCTCATCCCCATGACTTATAGCTCCAGTAGTAGACCCAAAAACCACTACATTTTCATTGCCACAAACAAAGCCGTCCAGAAACCTGGGAAACCTATTTTCCGTAGAGCCCAGCACCAACGCAGCCCGGGCATCAGGCATAGCCGCTACCTTCTGCCCAAACTCAACACCTAAGCGGCTGAAATCTTCCGGTACCCCAGAATATTCCAATAACCTCAGTTTCGCATTCTGAAAGAAACTGCAGTTCATCTGCACGTAACCTTCCTGCTGTGTATCGCTGAACAGGGTTTCCGTCATGCCGGCTACTACTGCCCGGGGCAAAAAATCTCGAATTTTCTCCCGTATCTTCCAAGCCTCATCCCCAGGCATCTTACAAAAGGATAACTGGATAAAGATTGCATTTGCCTGTTTGCTGGCAGGACGCATACATAAGGTCTGCATGACTTTTTCCAGCTTATTCTCAAATCCTTGATCTGCAGCGCTCCAATGCAACTTGTAGTTATATTGAATCATCGCCCATCCTCCTTGTGGCACAAAATCCCTTACGGAAAAACGCAAGGGATTTCGATAAAAACACAGACACTATTTGTTTGTATTATTCGCCATCAAAAAAACTATCCCTTTTTTAGCCGACGATAAATTTGCTCATCTCAGCAACAGAAAATCCACTTAGCAAAGCCACTTGCAGGAACAGGCGTGCCTTACGAGGATTTAATACACCACTGCTGAGAAAGCCGGCTTCTTCATAAGAAAGTTCTGCCCTTGTCACCATCCCACAGGCACTGGTGCTGGCACGCATCACGATAAGGCCATTTTTTCGCACCGCTGCCAACTCCTGTTCCACACGCGCAGGAATACTGCCATTGCCCATACCAGCATAAACAATAGCCTTAGCTCCCTGTGCAGCCACCGACCTGACCAGCCGGCCATCATCATCGCCATGCCCATAAAGAATTGGCACATAGGGCAGTTCTTTTTGACTGGTCAGCATTTCACTGATGTTTAAAGCATTAGGCAGATGATGCATTTCTCCCCCATGATAGAACACAACCTCACCATCGTTTACGGCGCCAACAGCCCCTCCTATAGGCGATTGAAATGTTTCAACTGCAGTGGTGGATGACTTGGTTGCCAATTGTGCACTATGGATTTCCTGATTCAATACCACCAGTACGCCTCTGTCTCTAGCCGTATCTGCCGCAGCTACCCGGACAGCATCCAGAATATTCAACGGGCCATCCGCACTAATCGCTGTGGCAGGACGCATAGCTCCGGTAATGACCACCGGTTTATCGGCGAAATGTACCAAATCCAGCAGGTAGGCACTTTCCTCCAACGTATCCGTGCCATGGGTAATGACAATCCCATCCACCGTACTGGCCAATAAAAGCTCCCGTACCCGCTTAATCAAGGTCAACTGCTGCTGACTTGTGATATCCTTACTGTCAATGGCAGCCAGTTGTTCCCCTGTAACCTCCGCAATATCATTTACCTGGGGTACCGCCGCCAATAATTCCTCCACCCCTACGGCCCCGGCTCGATATCCAGTGGTAGCAGCACAATCTCCCGCCACCCCCGCTATAGTACCGCCCATGGCCAATATATGAATCCGTTTTCTCATCCAAAAGCTCCTCCTCATATTACGCTGAACATAATCCAATAAACCCGGTAATGGATAATGCCTTGCCACTGTCTTTGACCAGCCTGTCTGTACAGGGGAAAACATCATCCACCACCGGGCCTTCTCTTGCCTGGATATACGATAAACTTTTTAATTGGCTTCCTCAGCTGCCTCCCGCATGACAATCGCATTTTCAACCGCCGTCAAGCCCGAATCAAATGCGCGGATGGCCACTGCCTGCTGCTGCTTGTTCTCACAGAGGACCAGTTCAATCCGCTCCCCTAACAACCGCTTCGCCTGGCGGAAAGCCTGCCAAAAATCTCGATTCCATGCCACCAGCACATAGGCATAAGCCAAATCGCTATGCGCAGCATTGATGAGCTCCGCCACCGAAGGACTCTCCGTTTCACTGCCCATTACGATCACCTGTACACCCTGATCCTGTAATTCCTTGGCCTGTACACGATTTTCTGCCACCGCTAAGAGCGCTACCTTCATGATGGCATCATGGGCTGTCAGGGTATGAGGTTCACTCATATTCGTCACATGAATACCCTTAAGCGGCCCCCAACCGATTGCCTGTTCTATGACCTTGCCCGGATGGTCGGTATGCAGATGCACATCTACCCCCGTTGCAGCCCGTTCCACCAAAGCAAACGTCGAAAACTCCCGCAAATGCGCTTCCAATTCCTTCATATCCACTTGCACATTCTTCACGGAGAAGCATACACAGTAAGGACGGACAATATCATTGCGCGGATCTGGAAGACCTGTCTGCTGGGCTTCCAGCCCCAGGGACAAGCTTACTGCCGGCGATACGAAATTACCATCCAACCCCTTTAAGCACCCCTGCAAAAAGGCAAACATAATCCGTGCCCCGGCATCTTCCTCACCGATTTTCACCAAGGCCTTCTCCCCGGCGGCAATAGCCGTTTCCAAAATCTCAGAAATCGGCTTATTTGCCCGAACCGCATGATAGGCTCCCTTGGCCACTTCTTTCGCTAAAGTGATAATCGGCCGTTCCGGTTGTTCGGGAATTACCCGCTGGGCATAGAGAATACCATATTGAAAGGCTTTACCAAACTCCGAGGATGTAGCATTATGCTTTCCTAGAAGGCCCTTACCTAAACCGCGGAACATCTGCGCCAAGACCACACCGGCACTGCCCCGGGCACCAAATAAAGCACCTGTTGCCACCCGGCGGGAAAGTCCGCCAATGCTGTCATCCTTTACATCCTTCAGGGGCATAATGGCTGCGCCCATAGTCCGCAGGACATGGGTACCCGGCATATTGCCGGCGCCTGGCATCCGATTTATCTCCTCGTACTCCAGTAAAAATTCACTGTAAGCCCCCGACACCATTCTCTTAAAATCACTGCCTGTGATTACTTCACGATTTCCTGTCATAGTATCACTCTCGCTTCTGCAACTGCAAATTATAACGCCATCATTCCAGCTTCGCCACAGACAAAACCTTCTCCTGGCATTTCAACAGGGGGAAATATGCTCTCTGCCTGTTTTGATATTCGTGCCCCCACCTGATGCGTTGGAGACATTTTCTTGCCTCGTTAATAAGATTTTCCTCATAAAAACAGGATTATACTATTTATTTCGCGAAATAATAGAAATAACCTTTTAATATTCTGTATAGTGAGGAGTTTTTATGCCAACAATCAAGAAAAACACCACTGATATAAAACCAGCGAAAAAAGCCGCCACTCCCAAAAAGACGGCATCCCATACCGCTAAAAAAGCAGTACCCGTTGAAGCCGCAGAGGAAGAATTGCGCCCTGAGATAGTGGAGGCTATCAATGTCATTAAAACACCTCCCCCAAAAGCTGTCAAGGAGCACGAACGGATTTTCGCTTTGGACATCGGTACCCGCAGCGTCATCGGCATCGTAGCAGAAGAGGGCGATGATGAAAATCTGCATGTTATCGCCACAGACAGACTGGAACACAAGACACGGGCTATGCTGGACGGCCAGATTCACGACGTGCCACAGGTGGCGGCCATTGTGGAAAAAGTCAAGAATTCCCTGATTGAAAAGACCGGTCCCATCAAAACTGCAGCTGTAGCTGCTGCAGGCCGCGCCCTCTACACCATGACAGCCGAAGCCGAAATGGAAGTAAACGGCCTGATTACAGCTGAACAGCAGCGCAATCTGGATTTTGCCGGAGTCCAGGCAGCTCAGGCGGCACTGGCGGAAAGTCATACAGTAGACGATCCCAGCCGCTACTATTGCGTAGGCTACAGCACCATCCGCTATGTTTTGGATGACATCCAGTTGAAGATGCTGATTGGCCAGCGCGGCAAAAAAGCAAAGGCTGTGGTCATTGCCACCTTCCTGCCCCGTCAGGTTATCGATTCCATGCAAAGTGCTCTGCACGCCACCAATCTGGAAATGCGTGCTCTGACTTTGGAGCCGATTGCTGCCATCAACGTACTGATTCCGCCTACCATGCGCCATCTGAATCTGGTGCTGGTGGATATCGGTGCCGGCACCTCCGACGTGGCCATCACCAAAAACGGCTCGGTTACAGCCTATGGCATGGTTCCGCTGGCAGGCGATGAAGTGACCGAGGCCATCAGCCAGCGTTTCCTGTTGGACTTCAACATTGCCGAACGCATCAAGCGGCAGGCTGCCAACGGAGAAGAAGTTCACTTTACCGATATCTTGGGTACGGAATATACCCTATCCGCCGCGGAAATCCTTGACCCTGTAATGCCCAATATCGAAAATCTCGCCAATGCCATCGCCAAACAGATTTTTGAACTCAATGGCGATACACCGCAAGCGGTCATGCTGGTAGGTGGCGGCTCCCAAACCCCCTGCCTGGCAAAATTTGTTGCCGATGCCCTGGGCATGCCGGAAGGTCGCGTTGCTGTCCGCAAACCTGACATGGTAGACGGCATCGTGGATATTCCCGAAGAACTCCACTATCCTGACGCCGTAACACCACTGGGTATTCTCAAAATTGCCTCCCTCAACACCCTACACTTCCTCTCCGTCTATGTCAATGATGAGGAATACAGCCTGTTCAACTTCCGTGAGCTCACCGTATCCGATGCCCTCTTAAACGCCGGCATCAATATGCGCAAGTATAATGGCCATCCCGGACTAGGCCTGATGGTCAATATCGGCACAGAGAAAAAATTCTTCCCTGGAACCTTAGGCACCTTCGCCAAGATCATGCTTGGTGAAGAGGAGGCTACTTTGGATACCGTAATTCATGATGGGTCCCGTATCACCGTTATCCCCGGCGAAAACGGCACCACCCCCACCGTGCAGTTAGGCGATCTGGTAACCGCCGGACAGGAATATACCATTTACATCAATGGTCGGGAAAAACACATCCGCCAGCGGGTTACCGTGAACGGCAAAGAAGCCGAAGCTGACCAGCTCCTGGCCGATGGTGATGTAATTGAGAGCCGTGAATTCAAGAGCTTGGGCGAAGCACTGCTGGCTGCAGGTTATCCTCCCACCGGACGTAAGATTCACTATACGTTGAATGGCAAGGAAACCACTTACAGCTGTACCCCGGAAATCCTTTTGAACGATGCTCCGGCTAGCATTTCCATGCCCATCCACGAGGGCGACCACGTAGAATACATGGCCGATGAAGACCCCAAGCTGGGCGATATCCTGAACATCAAGAATGCGGATACCAATGTTATGATTTATTATGAAGACCGGGAATTCTTCATTCCTTCTGCCAATGTGGAGCTCATGGTCAATGGCCGCACGGCCAGCCCCGGTACCATTATCGATGATGGCTGTGACGTCACCTACCATACCAGCGAACGCATAACGACCACAGTCAGTGATGCCCTGCTGGCCGTAAACTTCCAGCCGCCCGCTGCCACCAGCCGGGTTAATTTCACCATTTTGGTCAACGGACAACCTGTGGATTTCACCGACCCGGTTAAAAATGGCGATACCCTTGAAGTCAAGCTGACCAGTCGGGATGTCCCCATAACCCCATCTCTTTCTGCCACATCCTTGGGCGAAACTGCAGGTGTTGCGCCCCAGTCAGCACCGACAGCGCCAGCTGCCACTCCGCTGACACCGCCCCCTGCAGATTCTACTCCCATGTATCATGCTGAACCCAGCAAACATATCCCCGGTCTGGCAGAGGCTATCGGTCAAAGCCATGCATCTGCTGCCACAGAAAAACCCATCCGAAAATCCATCGCCGACTTTATACGTCGGGATTAAAAAAAGCCACTGTGCAGATTTCCATTGCACAGTGGCCTTTTACGTTATGAATTTACAGGGAATTCACAAATTCCTCACCCAATTTACGGCAATCTGCTAGTTCTGCATCCCCAGGAGCATTTTCCACAATCAGCCCATCTGAGAAGAGCTTCGCACCATCATCACGGGTACGTTCTGCCCAGGATTCCATCCAGGCACCACCGCCCCAGCCATAAGACCCGAATAGGGCTACCGGTTTGCCAGAAAGATGTTTTTCTGCATCGGTGAACACAGGTTCGAAACTGCCCTCCTCCAGGACTTCATCCCCCATGGCCGGACAACCGAAAATCAATCCATCATAATCCGGTGCAGAAGCCGCCTTAAAGGATTCCACTTCCAACAGGCTCACATCAGCCCCCGCAGTCTTAGCCCCTTCTTCGATGGCTTTCGCCATAGCTTCCGTATTTCCCGTACCAGACCAATAGACAATCGCTACTTTACGCATCGCAAATCCTCCTTATCACACGGCTTCAACTAAATCCGGGAGCTTTGCCCCCGCCTCCAGCCGCAAACAAAAATCATGGGTACAATCGGCATATAAATCAAAGAGTGCTCTGGTTTCCCGCTCATTTGCATAAACCTTCCAATACCCGCTATAGGCAAAGTCCTGACCTTTATGCTCGATGAACCCCTCCACATCCTCGGGCGGATAACCCAGAAACAAGCCAACTTCATGGGGGAAGGACTTTTTTAGCTGCATCCGCAATTTCAGATACTCCAGCATACCCATCAAGGTATCATCCCCACGATATCCTAACCGGTCAAGTATTTGCTTCGCTAATGGATGCGCTAAATCCTTCAGCAGCGCCCGCTGGCGATAAAACAACAGCAGTACATATTCCTCCCCTTCTGACAAGCGAAAAATCGATATGCCTTTACAATTAAAACACTGCATATAGCCAGCCAGCAGCCCTTCAAAATCTTCAAAGCGACTTTTTTGAAAGGACAACAAACTGGCTGACTTTAGCCCCATCAACATAGGTGCTGCATGAAAGCCCAACAACTGTTCAAATCCCTCACGTCCCAACAACATCACCTCACAAATGATAAAAATTATCATCGATTCAACAAGGCTATTATAGTATAAATGATAATCATTTGCAAGTTTAATCTTGCAGATATTTCTTCCGGACATAAGGAACATCCATATCCAGGAAAATATATCCACCAACGGGAAGGAATTGGCCTATAACAAAAGACAGCCTTAGAAGTCCTCCCCCAATGAGGTTGACTTCTAAAGCCGCCTATAAAACAACGCCAGACTCTCCACAGCTTGTATCACAAATCATGAACACTATTGCTGATGCAAAAGTTTCATCTTCACTATCCGCTTCACCGATTCGTCAATCCGATCTATACGGATATCACCCTTTTCCACCGCATCCAAAAGGCCCAGATAAACATCCGTCTCATGGGGATACTCATGACACACCATCACCATATCTGCCCCGGCACGAATGGCCTGCACGCCCAGATCCCGGAAGCTGCCATACTTGGATACAGCTCCCATTTCCAAATCGTCTGTGACAATTACTCCGGTGAAATGCATCTCCTGCCGCAAAAGGTCAGTCATGATTTTAGAAGACATGCTGGCAGGACTATCATCAATAGCCGGATAGATGAGATGGGAAACCATCACCATATAATTCTCGCTGCTATGATTATTGATAACTTCAGCAAAAGGCAGGAGTTCCCGATTCCACAAACCAGCCTCCTCAACAGGAATCACAGAGCGGTCCACATGGGAATCTACCTTTCCCTGTCCAATTCCCGGAAAATGCTTTAATGTACAGATAACATGCGACGATTCATAGCCCTGTACAGCAGCAGACACAAATTTAGCCGTCACCTGTGGATTGGCACTATAGTTCCGAGGATTATCTCCCACATCTGCTACGGGAGCAAAATTCACATTAAAGCCCAAATCCCTAAGCTGGTTACCAGTCTTTTGTGCCCAGCTTTCCGCCTTGGTATTATCCTCAATCCCAGCGGTCCCCAGACTCTGTGCACTGGGTGGCGGGGTAATAAAATGCTTACCGCGCACCACAGGGCCGCCTTCCTCATCAATCCCCACCAAAAGTGGTACTTTATCCGCCTGGGCCTGTAAATCCGCTGTAAGCTTTCGGGTCTGCTCTGCCGTTTGCAGATTACGGTCAAAGAGAATTACTCCACCAATATGATACTGATTCAGCATATAACGGCTGTCATCATTGATTTCTATTCCTTGAATACCAATCATGACCAGCTGCCCCACCTTTTCCGGCACAGTCATACTGTTTACAATCTCATTCACCTGATCATCCAACGTAACGGTCTTCGTCGTCGGCACAGCCTTTTGGCAAGCGGCAGCCATCACCGCCAGCATGAATAGAACCAAAATCCCTGCTATACTTCGCATCTTCATTGTCATCATCTGCCTGTCAATTATTCAGCATTGCCTGATACACATCGCGACGGGAAATCCCCAAAGCCTTAGCGGCCTCGCGCATGGCCGTTTTCTTATCGAGCCCCTGTGCCATGAAATACTCACAACATTCTTTCGGGTGTTCAGGCAGTTCATGATCTGCCTTCAGGACTTCGCCAGTATAACCTGCCACTACAATGACATATTCGCCACGAGGAGAATTTTCCGCATAATATGCCATGAGCTCCACCAGACTCCCCCGCTGAAATTCTTCAAATTTCTTGGTGAGTTCCCGCCCCAAGGCCACCTGTCGGTCGCCCAGCACATGATATAAAATCTTTAGCGTAGCCAGCAAATGGTGGGGAGCTTCATAGAAAATCAACGTTTCCGGGTAATACTGGACATTTGCCAATAATTCCTGTTGCTTCTTGCTGGTCTTGGGCAAAAAACCGATAAAGGTAAAACGCGTAGTATCAAGACCTGAACAAATCAAAGCCGACAGCCCGGCATTGGCACCAGGCAAAGGCGTAACCTTAAAGCCCGCCTCAATCGCCAATTGTGCCAAATGACTGCCAGGGTCGCAAATGCCAGGCAAACCTGCATCACTGACGCAGACCAGGTCATGACCTTCTGCCATGTAAGCGATAAGTTCCGGTCCTTTGGTAAGCTTATTGTGCTCGTGATAACTGGTAAGTTTCGTGTGAATATCGAAATGGGTCAGCAATTGTCTTGTATGCCGGGTATCTTCAGCAGCAATCAAATCCACTTCCCCCAACATTCGCACAGCTCGATAGGTCATATCCTCTAAATTACCAATCGGGGTAGCACAGAGGTATAGCGTAGGGATTATTGCACTCATCTTTTCACATCCCATATATCTGTAAAATCTCGTCTGTATAACTGCCATCTTCCTTATGTACGATTAACGGAGGCAGTACCTTCAATCCACCGGGGCTGGCTCCCACCACGGCTTCCAATATCATCATATTCGGTGCCTTGCCCGTTTTCGGCTGCACCATTTGCAAGCGTTTTATCTCCATTTGATGCTCGTGAAAGGTGACAATAATCTCACCTAATCGCTCTGGCAGGTGTACCATGCCAAAATGACCGCCAAAGCGCAAGGCAAAACGAGCCGCTTTTACCACATCCCGCAGGGTAGCGGTAAACTCATGGCGGGCTCTGGCCACTCCCGTGAGTTTATTGACCTGGCCTTCCCCCACAGGACGATAGGGCGGATTAGCCAGTACCACATCAAAGGATTCTGGCTTATAGAGATCACGAATGGAACGATAATCTCCCTCCTGCACGAAGATTTTATCCTCTAATTCATTCATCCAGACATTGCGGGAAGCCAATTCCGCCATGATGGGATTCAACTCCACCGCATCTATCCGGGCCACCTCATCGGCAATAATCAAGGGAATCACCCCGGTTCCAGTCCCCAGTTCCAATACCTTTTGCCGGGATTTCAACGACAAAAAATGAGCCAGCAGCACGGCATCCAGGGAGAAGCAAAACTCCTGCGTATTCTGAATGATATGCCGCCCGCTCTTCATTAAATCGTCCAGCCGTTCGTACTCGCCTAAACGCACATCCCTCATCAATGACGCTCCCGATTTTCCCGGTTGCGCTTGTCGCCACGCTTATTGTTTTTGGTACGGTTGTCACGATTATTGCGGCGGTTTCCCGTATCCCGATTGCGATTATGATTGCTCTGGGAACGATGACCACCCTCGCGGCGATTGTCTCGCTTATCCCGCGGACGGCGATCCCGCCGCTCACTACGTTCCTCGCGATTCCCACGATTATGATCTGCCGGTTCCCCAAAATCTTCCGCTAAGATATCCGCGGCTTCCGACTCCTGTTCTGCATAGGCTTCCACCATAGATGCAGCCACCGTCGTATCCTCTTCGTCTTTTTCGATAACATCCTCCCATGACGCCACAATAGTACGCCCAGAATCCAGGAGAATCGTTGCCGAACGACGCTGCTGATTCAAAGAAATAACCTTACCCTCACCCTCCACAGATACGACTCTTGAGCCTTGAGCTGGCGGAATGATTTTCTTCTGCTGATGAAGGCAGTTCTCACCACAGTAGCAGTCGTTTTCGTATTTAAGACAGCACATGAGGCGCCCACAGATGCCGGAAATTTTGGTGGGATTAAGGGATAAATTCTGATCTTTGGCCATGCGAATAGATACAGGCTCAAAATCCCCCAGGAAGGTGGCACAACACAAAGGACGTCCGCAACAGCCAATCCCTCCCATAAACTTAGCCTCATCCCGTACCCCAATCTGCCGCAATTCTATGCGCGTCCGAAATACTGAGGCCAGATCCTTGACCAATTCCCGGAAGTCAATGCGGCCATCAGCAGTAAAGTAGAAGATAATCTTGTTCATGTCAAAGGTGTATTCCACCTCTACCAGATTCATGGGCAGACCATGTGCTGCGATTTTCTCCTCACAGATGCCAAAAGCTTCTTTTTCCTTCTCCTTGTTCTCGGCAATGCGGTGAATATCGGATTCATTGGCAATACGGTGTACTACCTTCAGCGGCGGTACGATCTTATCCTCAGATTCCTCCCGTGGGCCAATTACAGTCTCCCCGCACTCCATCCCCCGGGCTGTCTCCACAATAACCTTGTCGCCCAGCTTAATATCCAGATTGCCCGGCGCAAAATAATAAATCTTGCCCGCCTTCTTAAAGCGAACACCGATAATCGTCTGCATAAAAATCTCCTAAGTCTATAATCAATCTGCCAGACCAGCACATAATCTGTATCCATATAAACCATGTGCTGAGCTAACAGTCCATCAACCGGATAAAATATCCTTCCAGCTGCAGGCGCAAATTCACATTAGCCTGCAGCCGCCGCAAAAATTCCCGGGTCTCTCCCTGCATGGCAAAAAGCTTCCCCTTAGAAAAAGCCGGCAACAACCCGACTAAAGGCTCACGCAAATCCCCATTATAAAGCAGGGCTGTGCCGCCATCCTCATAAAGCAGCAGCATATCCCTAAGCAGCATATTCAAATAGCCCACCCATTCCATTAAGGATTCTCTATCCATCTCACCTTTCTCAGCTGCGTCCTTCCACAACCTGGGCAGGGCATACGCCGGCAATGCCGTCAAAAAAGCCAGTGCATCATCCCGCAATTCCAGACCGCCATGCTGACTAAGCTTAAGTGCCTGCCCTAAACTGCCATCCGCCAGGTAGGCCAGCTTTTCCGCCTCCTCTTCCGGCAGCTGACGCTGTATCAATTCCTGCTTTACTTCGTCATGGGTAAGTGGTCCAAAATCCAAAGGCATACACCGGGACACGATCGTATCCAAAAGACCGCTTCTGTCTCGGGCAATCAGGATAAAAGTAACCTGCCCCTCCGGCTCCTCCAATGTCTTTAGAAGGCTGTTGGCAGCAGGTTCATTCATGGTATCTGCATCATCGATGAGTACTACCCTGCGTCCCGCCTGTACAGCAGAACGGGAAACAGCAGTCTGCATCTCACGGATGGACTCGATGCGAATAATACGGGTGGATTTCCCCCGCACTTCCGGAATAAGTTCATAATAGTCAGGATGAGCATTCGCCATAAGGCTCCGGCAATTCTCACAAATCCCGCAGGGAGCATCATCGTGTCCGCAGAGGATAGCCGCTGCTAATATCTGCCCGCAAAGCTTCTTGCCAATACCGGTCATACCAGTAAAAAGCAATGCGTGAGGAAGCCGACCCTCCTTCAGCAGGGTCATCAATTCCCTAACCTGCGTCTTGTGTCCTGTCAAACTTTCCCAGCGAATTTCCACAACCGACCACTCTCTATACGACCATTACATATACAAATCTACCAGCATCCCCCGGATAGCATCATGACTGGCTACGATATCCAACTGGTCAGACTGGCCTAAGCGAATCTTCTCCGCCATCTCTTCTAATTTTTTATCAATCTTCCGCACAGTGGTATAGACCTTCTGCCGCCCCATTCTGTCCCAGCCAGCCTGGCTATGGAGCTCATACATACGGTTGACCGCTTCCCCTACAAAATTCTTGATCAGGGTACGATAGGATTTCAACTCATCATAGGTGGGCGTCTTAGAAAGCCGTGCGCCCTGCTCATCAATCTGTTTCAGGAGCTTATCCAGCTGTTCTGTAGACAAACTGTCCTCCTGCTCCATCAACTCCAAGGAAAATTCCGAATCTCCGCTTTCCACCCGTTCATCCCGGCCTAATACACGGGTAAACGCAGTTTCCTGGGTAGCGCGGCTGTCAACTTTCAGTGGCATAATCATCACCCGCTTCGCCTAGTAGGTTTTATTCACACTTTGTTATCTTAAATTATAGCGTTTTAAGAGGCAATATGCAACAAAAACCGCCCCGAAGGGCGGCTATAACGTCAATATCAATCCACAATAATAATCTCTAAATCCCGTCTGCCGAAAGCCAAGGCTTCCTCATGACTATCAAAAGCCACATCAATACGCTGCCCATGAATAGAACTGCCAATATCCTCCGCAACAGCATCACCATAGCCAGGAATAAAGACCCTTGTTCCCAGCGGAATCACATGGGGATCCACTGCAATCACACCACGACGAACCAGCGTTCCGCTAGCCGTATGTTTGCCATTACCAGGATCATACGCACTATAGCCCGAAGCAGAAACATACATCGCATGACCATGGGGAATGGCCTCATCATGATTCTCCTGATTGGTAGAATTTGACGTGTCTTTTGCCGGCTGCTCCTTCGTCGCATAGGATTTGCCCCCAGAAAGATAATAGTACGTTCCATCACCACAAACGCCATCCACGGTCAGTCCACGATCCTCTTGAAACTTTTCGATGGCAGCCACCGTCAGCGGACCACAATCCCCATCGGCTGCACCCTTCAGATACCCCTGCTCAATCAATAATCGCTGAACATGACGCACTGCATCACCGGTAGATCCTTCTTTGACCAATATAGAGGCAGCCGCCGGAGCCACCATATAACACATAAATACCAGGGTAAATAAAACTAACAGGACTACTTGCTTACGCAATAAAACCACCTCACTAGCTTTTCTATCCATCTTTCACTTATGTATACACCAAAAATATTTTAACAAAATTCCTCAGTTTCCGTCAAACAAAAACCAACTCTTTCGGTTTCCCATAACAAAAAAGCGCCGCTTTCGCGACGCTACACCTTTCCAGTGGTGGGCAGGGATGGATTCGAACCATCGTAATCCGAAGATGACAGATTTACAGTCTGTTGCCTTTAACCACTCGGCCACCTACCCATAAAAATGGTGACCCAGGAGGGACTCGAACCCCCGACCCTTTGATTCGTAGTCAAATACTCTAATCCAACTGAGCTACTGAGTCAT
>NZ_JAILPX010000092.1 GCF_024699275.1 Selenomonas sp. | reverse complement strand
TTAGAACGCCGAGGTAGTCGCATTTTAAGGATGGGAACAGATGAAAAAGTGGTTGTTGGAAACAAGACTCACCTATAAGCAGTGGGTGTCACTGGCTGTATTTGTCAGTTGTCTGTTGGGATTGATGGTGTATATGTCATTATCCGGCACAGAAAGTTCTGCTCAGGATGGACCTAAGGTAGAGATGGTGAAGGTTGTAGTAGCCAAGCAGGATATTCCAGAACGCACGATTATCAAGGATAATATGCTGAAAGTCGTGGATATGCCGGCTGATGTGGTGCCTGCCGAAGCCGTGCGTGAAGTAGGCGAGATTACGGGCAGTCCCACGAGCGTTGCGATTCAGCAGGGTGATATTCTGACTACGAAAAAAGTTTATGCGGATGTTCGCATGGCTGGGTTTACCGGCACGATTCCTCCCAACTGCCGCGCGGTGTCCGTAGCAATTACCGATATTACCGGTGTTTCCGGCTTTGCAAAACCAGGCGATTATGTGGATGTAATGGTGGTTTCCGGAACGAAGGAAAGCGGCCTGCGGGGCGAAATTCTCTTGCAGAATGTTCAGCTCCTGGCCATAAATAAGACGGGCGGCTCGGCGGCAGAAGTGGACGAGAAAAAATCTGCCGACAGCAAGAAAGATGGCGATGAAGGTGCCATTAAGGGCAGCGGCGATGCTATGGCTACAGCAACGCTGGCCCTGCCGCTGGATGAGGCGCTCAAAGTAGCAACGGCTTCCCAGAAGGGAACGATTTATCTGGTGCTTCGTCCTGTAGCTCCCACGGATATTTTTACGATTAATACGGATTATGTGATTCCCGGTGAACGCAAGATGGAAACGGCGCCGAAGGCTAGTGCGCCAAAACCAGCACCTGCTCCGGCACCAGCGCCTGCTCCGGCAGCTGCCAGCGCGCAGCCTGCTAAGCCTGCAGCACAGAGTGGAAGTTTTACCATAATCCGTGGGACGAAGAATAACAGGGAGGACTAAATTGTATACAGGAACGAAAATCGCGCTGGGAATGGCAGCGATGACTGCTATCATGGCACCGGCTCCGGCTTATGCCTATGCACAGCCTTTGTGGCTCGGGGTTAATCAGGCTTATTATTTGAGCACTAACAGCGCGATTACAAGAGTAGCTGTCGGCAACCCCAAGATTGCTGATGTGCAGGAACTGGGCAAGTTTGCCATCAATATCGTAGCGATAAAGCAGGGAACCACGACGATAAACGTTTGGACGGCAAATGGAATGCGTCAGGATTTCACCGTCAGCGTAAATAATGAGGATAAAGGTTTGGCTGCAGCCATTGAACAGGCTATTAATCTGCCGGGCGTGACCGTGCAGATGGTAAACAACAGAGTGCTTTTGCGCGGCACAGTCAATAATCAGTATGAAAAGGATTTAGCCTTCAAGGTTGCCTGCCTTTATGTGGGAGATGACCCCACGAATACCAAAAGTGATACGATGAATTTGGGCAAAAGCGGTTCGAGTACGGTTACGACGTCAGTAACGACAGAGGAGCAGAGAGACAGCAGTGCGCGGGTTATTAACCTTCTGGATATGAAGAATCCTGACCAAATAAATATGGAAGCCCTGGTTATCGAGATTAATTCCGATGAGGCAAAGAAATTAGGGATAACCTATTCGTCGCAGACGACGGACGGCAGTACGACGGGAGGCATAACGCTGAATGAACCGGGAACTTTCTACGCAGGTGAAAGTTTTGGTGCTCAGCGCTCCAAGGGAAGCCATTGGTATAACCGGAACTGGCTTTATACGCATTTTTCCAAGATTAATGCCCAGCTCAAACTGCTCGTGGAGCAGGGCAAGGCTCGCGTAGTTTCTCGCCCCAATATCACGACCATGAGCGGCAAGTCTGCCGGCATTCTGGTAGGCGGTCAGATTCCTTACCCAGTTGCATCTTCTTCGAGCAACAATATTACGGTAGAATACAAACCCTATGGTATTTCCTTGAATCTCATCAATCCGACGGTGGATAAGCAGGGGAACATCACCGCGAAAATCAATGCGGAAGTCAGCCGTTTGGATTGGACAAACAGCGTTTCAGCCAACGGCTATAATATGCCGGGATTGTCTACGCGTTCCGCTCAGACCGTTGTGAATATTCCTTCGGGCATGACCATGGCTATCGGCGGCCTGTTGAATTCTGAGGATAGCAAAATCGTACAGAAGGTGCCTTTGTTAGGCGATATTCCCATCTTGGGTGAGCTGTTCAAATACCATAATGACAGCCGTCAGAAATCGGAAATTATGATTCTGTTGACGCCGCGGGTGGTTAATGAACGCACGGAAGTAAAGATGTCGGATAAGATGGCGGATTACTTCAACGACAACCGACGTGAAATGCGGGATATGCAGAGTGTGGATGTGAACGGCTCCATTCCGGAAAAGCCGGACAAGAAGAAAAAGGCTGTGGTTCAGGATGAAACCAGTCCCTTAGATAATATCATGCCGGTAGGTGCTAGTCAGGGTAATTAAGGAGACTTCGAGAAATTATGGGTGAATTTACACAGGAAATCAATGGTGTGGTCATCACCTTTTTCAGCACCGCTTCGGCGGTGGGCAAGACCCTTATCAGTACGAATATGGCTTCGGAGCTGGCCCGTCAGGGGAAAAAAGTCTGCCTGGTGGACTTTGACCTGCAGTTTGGGGATGTGAGCAATTATTTGCAGCTCATGCCTCATCGCACCGTTTACGATTTGCAGCAGGCCATGAGCTTGCAGGGAAACGCTGTGCGGGCGGAGGAATATCTGACGCCTTACGAATACAACAATGTGGTGTTTTATGTACTGCCCGCGCCGCAGCGCTTGGAAGAAGCCTACAATATCGATGCGGATAAGGCGATTGCCATGGTTCGCAAGCTGCAGAAAGTCTTTGACTATGTGCTGGTGGATACCACATCCATGTTCAGTCAGCTCAATCTGGCTTTGTTGGATTTGTCTACTATTGTCAGCTTTTTGGGTATTGTGGATTTCATTCCTACCATTAAAAATATGAAAATAGGCGCCGAGACGCTGAAAAAGCTCAACTACGACAAGAATAAGATTCGCTTGATCTTGAACCGTAGTAATGCCAAGACTCGTATCAGCATTGATGATGTGGAAAAACTGCTCGGAGAACCTTTTTATCATATTCTCCCCAATGACTTCCGGGCGGCCAGTCGTTCCATCAAAGAGGGCGTGCCGCTTGTGCTCCGCGCCGAAGGGAGTGAGCTGGGCGATGCTCTGCGGGACTTGGTAGCCCGTTATACCAATCGCGTTTATGACGATGATGTAGTGGATGAAGATGTGCCCGAATACTGGCTGGCCAGGATTTTTGGCTGAAAGGAGATAAGCCATGGATTACCGCGTACTGCTGGCGGAGTCGGACAGACTGATGCTGGAACGGCTCGGTCAGGTGGTAAACGATACGCCGAATTTTACCCTGGCGGTAAAATTCCAAAATGTCAGTGATGCCTTAGGGCAGGGGGCTGTG
>NZ_JAILPX010000087.1 GCF_024699275.1 Selenomonas sp. | reverse complement strand
CTCATTACCTGTAAAGATTTCGCTTGCAGGCACATCATTAGGTCTGTGAATCTGACACCAACGGATGATATTTCTTAATGTGCCAAGACATTTTCTCTGCGTCTCTGATGATAAAAACTTTTTCTTGTTTCTTAAAACAGTCACATGCAGGTATGAAACAAAAAGGTCCACATCTATATGAGTCAACTCTTTAAAAGAAGTAATATTTCTCGTGACTGCAAAGCTATTAAAATACGGAAAAGTAATTGTGACACAAGCGCGCAGGCTACTTAACACTTTATTTCTGGCCTTGTAATTCTGCCAAATATAATCCTTTACAATGTCCTTGATTATTTCGCTTGAAATGTAGGAAAAATCAAATTTGAAGTTTTTCCCATAATACTGTGAATCTTTATCGTTATCAACGATATTCCACTCATCACCTTCCGGCCTACTTGCCATCAGAACCACCTCCAATCAATGAACTGCGATTCCAATACCTTGACAGGCTATCCTCTATGTACGGATTAGAAAGGTGTGTATATAGCTGCGTTGTATAAATATGTTCGTGTCCCATAAGGATCTTTCTGAGGCTTATATCCATGCCCATCTCAGCCAGATGTGTATTAAATGTATGTCTCAAATCATGGAGGTTAAAGTCAATTCCTGCTTCTTTCTGTATCTTTTTGAGCTTGTCATAGACTGCACTATAGGTAAGTTGCTTGCCAAGCTGTTTTTTCTGCTCTGACACAAATATATAGCCATGTTCCGTATCAATTAACCCCCGTTCTTCCAGTATGAAATCATCAAGCTCTTTTATCAATGACATTGGCACATATAAGTTTCTACGCTTACCTTTAGATTTAATTTGCTGGAAACAGCCTACAGCCTTGGACATATCCGGTAGAGGGACAGAATCAATTTCAAGGTCTAGTATTTCCTGAATCCTTGCGCCAGTAAGATAAAGCATCTTATACAGGAGAATATCTCTGCGCTTATCCAGATGATTCAAGAATAACCTCATCTCATCATCTGTAACCAAGCGCACCCTATATTTACTCTCTTTAACTTTAAATATCGAATGCTTTGTCTTATTGTCAGCTTTGGCATGCTCCAATATTCCCTTGAAAGCATTGAACGGCCTGTTTACATCGTGCATCAAGATGGGATTGTTTACTTCATGCATATCAACTTCAAATTGATAAAAATTATAAACCGTGCTTAAAATCCTGTTGATTGTCTTGTTCGTCCTCTTGCTCTCTTTGTGGAGAACAGTTACATCTTCTGATGCCCTGAGATAATCTATAAACTCAGCAATCATCATCGGTGTAACCTTATCATACTCATATCCGTACTCACCAAGGAACTCCCAATAGGTTCTTAAGTCACTTCCATTTGCCTTCAAGGTATTGAGCGCTCTATCCTTTTGCCGCTGGAACTTCAGGTAGTCATATACTGGCTTAACAATCCTCATTTCATTATCCAGTAGAACAACTGCCTGGCTTCCTGCACGTCCTATAACATGTAACTCCATGTATCAAATCCCTCCAATACATCAAATCCATGTCTAATACGTCTATCTTCCTATATCATATAATATAAACTATATTTATTCAATCATTATTCTACAGAATAATATCCATGAGTATATTCAATTTTCAAGGAACACTTACTATACGTCTACATGCCTACAATCCCTTGCAATTACTGGTTCTATTCATAACATTATAGTAACTAACTTATAATACACTACCTACTGTAGATATCATTTTTTTCCTTCCTCCTCCGAAAGAATATCCTCAACATACTTAGGCAGCATAAAGGCGCCCTTATGCAAATGGGTCGTATAATACCAGGTTTTGAGCTGACGCGCATTCCAACGCTTCGCATCAAAATCCTTTAGGGGATGATACTTCTTGGAGGCAAAGCCAAACATCCAGATTCCCGCCGGACAGGTAGGAATACTGGCCTGGTATACCCGGCTCACGGGAAAACTCCGATAAGCCTTGCGATGCATGGCCCGAAAGGCCGCTTCATCCTCGTCATAAAAGGGACTGCCATGCTGATAAACCATGATGCCATCATCATGGAGCGCCCGATAGCAATTGCCATAGAACTCCCGGGTAAAGAGCCCCTCCGTATGACCAAAGGGATCGGTAGAATCGTTGATAATCAGATCATATTTGTCCCGACAGCGGCGCAGGAAGCGCAGTCCATCCATATTGGTGATCTTCACCCGCTCATCATCAAAGCCCTTTGCCGTTTCCGGAAAGAATTCCCGGGATACCTCAATAAACATTTCATCGGGTTCCACCACATCGATGGCTTCAAGCTCCGGATATTGGGTGAGGACTTTGGCTACCCCTCCATCGCCACCGCCGATAATCAGCACGTTTTTCACCGCTGGATGTACTGCCATAGGCACATGTACCACCATTTCGTTATAGATGAACTCATCTGCCTCCGAAAAGATAATTTCGCCATCCAACACAATCATCCTGCCAAATTCCTGGGATTCATAGACATCGATACGCTGATACTCACTCTGCTGAGAAAACAGCTGCTTATCCACCCGCACAGAGGTCTTGACATTTTCCGTATCCATCTGGGAAAACCATATTTCCATTTTTTGCCTCCTTTTGATTGCTTAACACAAGTGGTCAGTTTTCCGTCAGGATGCGCATTTCCTGGCATGCAGGGTCCTGGGTTCCCTGCAGAGAACAGCCCTTTTCCCGGGCATATTCGATATAGTCCAGGATTTCCTGGGTAATGCGTTCTCCCGGTGTCAAAATGGGAATCCCCGGCGGATAGCACATAAGCATCTCCCCGGCAATCCGCCCCACCGTTTCCTTTAGGGGCAGTTTCTCTCCCTGGGCATAAAAAGCATCCCGGGGACTCATAACCAGCTCCGGCGCAATGAATTCCCCACAATAGAGTTCCCGCTTATGGGCTCCGGCCCGGTCAGCAACATCTTCCAAGGCCCCCACCAACCGTTCGATATCCCGAATGCGGTCACCAATGGAAATATAGGCCAGGATATTGCCGATATCCCCGAACTCAATCTGGATATCGTATTCATCCCGCAGCATATCGTAGACTTCAATCCCGGTCATGCCAATCCCCTGGGTAAAGACCGACAATTTGGTCACATCAAAATCAAACACACTATCCCCATCAATCAGCTCCCGGCCATAGGCATAAAAGCCACCGATGCCATTGATTTCCTCCCGGGCGTATTCGGCCATGGAACTGACCTTTTCAAAGGACTCCCGGCCATGAAGAGCCAGATTCCGTCGGGAAAGATCCAGACTGGAAATCAAGAGATAGGAAGCACTGGTGGTCTGGGTAAGGTTGATGATCTGCTGGACATATTCGGCATCCACGTCCTTGCCACAGAGCATAATGGAGCTCTGGGTCAGGCTGCCACCGGATTTATGCATGGAAACAGCAGCCAAATCTGCACCGGCTGCCATCCCCGATATGGGCAGATGCTCACCGAAATACAGATGAGTGCCATGAGCTTCATCCACCAGGACTTTCATTCCCGCTTGGTGTGCAGCTTTCACGATTCCCTGCAGATCCGAGGCAATGCCATAATACGTGGGATTATTGACAAAAATCGCCTTGGCCCGTGGATGCTCGTGAATCGCCCGCTGTACATCGGAAAGAGCCATCCCCGTAGCGATGCCAATCTTATGATTTACCCGCACCGGCACATAGACGGGAATCCCACCGCAGAGTACCAGGGCATTGATGACGCTTTTATGAACATTGCGGGGCAGCAGAATCTCCTCCCCCGCCCGCACCGTTGCCAGCACCATGGCCTGCACTGCCGAAGTGGTACCATGGACCATGAAAAAAGCGTGCTGGGCGCCAAACGCATCTGCGGTCAATTCTTCCGCTTCCTTGATGACGGAAACAGGATGGCTGAGGTTGTCCAGCATCTTCATGGAATTGACATCGACCCCTACGCATTTCTCCCCCAAAAAATCCACCAGTTCCGGATTGCCTCTGCCCCGCTTATGCCCGGGCACATCAAAGGGAACAACGCGCCGCTTGCGCAGCTCCAGCATGGCTTCATAAACCGGCGCCGTATGTTGATTTATTCGGTCCATCTTTTCCTCCAACTATGAATAATATAACAATTCATACAAAATTATATTTATAATACTGCTGCTTCACCATAAAAAAAGCCGCCTGGACAAGCTCTTTCGGCCCAGACGGTTGGTATACGAAAACCATGCAGCACACGTGGTCATTTCCACCAATCCGTCAGCCCTGCATAGCACATCTCCATTTCGCCATTAGTATAACAGTTCCCCTAATCTCTGTCAAGGTAAATATGATACAATTATATATAAGCAAAATTATATTGTTAAAAACTTTATAGCAAACTTTAAGAATGGGGCTGGGCTGCACGCACCTCAGCGGTCATAGTCCGGTTACCATAAAACTTCAGCGCCGTGGCCAGCAAAAGATTCAAAATAAAACAAGCAGCAAAAAAATAAAGGGTATCCCCATAACTATGGGTGTGTTCCCAAAACCAGGACACAATGGTTGGACCTACTACCCCTGCTAATCCCCAGGCTGTAAGTATCCGTCCATGGATGGCGCTGAGTTCCCGCGTGCCAAAAATATCCGCCAAATAAGCTGGCATACAGGAAAAGCCACCACCATAGCAGCTGATAATCAAAAAGACCAGCAGCTGAAAGAGCATGGCATCCCGGGTTCCCGCCAGCAGCCCAAAGGCACCGATTTCCAGCGCAAAAAACAGCATGTAGATAAAACCTCGGCCCAGATAATCCGATAGGGTAGACCAAAGGATGCGTCCACCGCCATTTACCAGCCCAATAATGCCCACCATGGAGGCAGCCTGAGCTGCATCCATACCAGTAACCTGTTGCGCCATTGGCGAAGCCACAGCCAAAAGACCAATGCCACAGGTGATATTGACGAAAAAAATCCACCAAAGGGTACCAAATTGCCAGGTCTTCAGAGCCTCCGCTGCCGTAGTGCCATGCTGCAGCTTCTTAATCTGGCTGCTCCCCTCCGGTAATACCGGCGGCTGTAGATAGAGTGCCGCAGCCCCTATCAGCGTCATATAGGCCGCGCCCAGAATCAGAAAGTTTTCCACCAGACCGAATTGGGCCGTCAGATACTGCATTACCGGGCCGGCAATGAGAGCGGCAAAACCAAAGCCCATGATGGCTAATCCCGTGGCAAACCCGCGATGGTTCGGAAAATATTTGACCAAGGTGGATACCGGCGTGATATAACCTACCCCCAGACCAATACCACCAATCACCCCATAAAAGAGGTAAAGCAGTGGTAAACTATGCAGATAAAGCGCCAACGCTGTCCCAAACATCCCCGTACCAAAGAACACCATGGACAGCAGCCCGCTTTTCCGCGGACCATATTTTTCTACAAAACGGCCTAAAAATCCCGCCGACATCCCCAAAAATAATATGGCCAAGGAAAATGTCCAAGTCGTTTCTGCCAGTGTAAATCCCTGTTCTGCCATAATCGGCCGGGTCAATACGCTCCAGGCATAAACACTGCCAATGGAAATATGAATGCCTACGGCAGCTAGGGCAATCAACCAACGATTCCGCATGAAAACCATCCTTTCTGCTGTTTCACACAGCAATGAGAAACGAGATTTTTACCGGATACGCAAAAACCGCCTGGGCAAAAATCTCTGCCCAGACGGTCGGCCGATCAAAGCCCTGCAGTACATGTGGTCCATTCCACTAATCCGTCAGTCCTGCAGTGCCTATTTACTTTGGCTTTAGTATAGCAGTTCCAGGGTAATCCTGTCAATGAATTTATCCCGGGCTATCCACACTTTTCAACTATTGGTGCCGGCACCACCTTCATTATCCGCTTCGCCCCGTGCCCATACACGATTGGCATAGACAGCATTAAACAGCAGTGCAAATTGCAACGCCACCTGAGACAGATTTGCCCCCATGGAGCCGATTTCATTCTGCCCCATAAACATCTGCATCGACAAGATTGACCAATAAGCCAAATTTGCGATGTTGACCACAATCCACAAGGACCAGTTTTCCTTGTATTTCAGAATATACAACAGCTGGGCAATCAGACTCACCACAAAGTTGATGGAATCAAAATAAGGCAGTTGCCCCTCCAATCGAGCCAAAATCATCCAGCCCACCAGCCAGGCAACAAAAGCACCGGCAAAAATCTTATAACGGGTGCTGGGTTGGAAAGAATGGGTGGCCTGCTCCCGTCCCCACATGAACCAGCCAATGGGCTGGGAAATCACATAGATGATATCCATGGCAAAGGAACCATAGGCATGGCTGATCCAGGCAATATAAGTCATAGCCAGGCACTGCACCGTACCAAACAGGAAAGAAATCTTCCGCCCCTTCATGCCAAACACCAGACAGAGCACGCCGGCTACGCCGGAAAGCATCCCTATGGGACTATCCGGTTCAATGGCATAAACACCTAACTGTACCAATAGCAATACAGACACATAGGAAATCTCAAAGCGTTTCCAATTCGTAAATAACTGGTTATACCACCAGCCATGCTGAACCATATCACTCATAAACGCACCTCCAAAGATTCATCGGCCAAAATGTTCAATGCCGTAAGCAAAGATTCCCGCTCTCCCTGAGCCACGAGATCCTCCCCGCTGACCAGACTGTTTACCCCTGCACTTAAATCGCCTTCATACAGCACAACATTGTTGAGTATCGACAAGGTTTCCATCCCCCGCTGACGGCCAATCACCATGAGAATCCCCGATTCCATATCTGAACCCACAATGCCCTTGCCGGACCAAAAGGCCTCATCATCGGCATTGTCATCGGTATAAAAGCCATCATGAGAGCGGATAATGCCATATACGGCCTGAGGTGCATATTTATGCGCCAGGTTGAGCAGCCGATACGCAGGCACCGCCGGATAGATTTCCGGCACATAGCGCTTGGATAGGCCATCTTCCCGCACTACACCTTCGGCAATGATCAGTTTTCCCAAATCAATCCCCTTTTGCATAGCCCCCGCTGAGCCAACGCGCACCACATAGTGAATGCCTACGCGATGAAGCTCCTCCACACCTATGCCTGCCGAAGGAGCACCGATCCCGGTAGACATGGCTAAAATCTTTCTGCCCTTGTACTCACCCACTATGGATTTGTACTCACGATTAAAGGCCCAGGGCTGGACATTTTCCATTAATTCAGCCAAGGTATCTACCCGAGCCGGGTCCCCCATAATAATGGCCCGATCTGTACCAATAGCTGTTGTCAGTTGCGTATGTGGTTCTGGTATAAGCAAAAAAATTCCCCCTATAATATAGATAATCAGCGCATACATTTGCATTTTAACACATTTCATTAACAATGATTCCATAAATTTTCATTATTTTACTAGTTCAAGCACCAATTCTTGTAACCATACACAATCCGGAAACAGACCAGGCTATACTTTCGCTATCGACAACCTTCTCATAAACGCGTTATAATGAAGCCAGCAAAAAATTCAGCCACCCTGCAGGTGGCTGTTTCTATAATGGAGGTCATCATGAATATTGTTATTGCCCTGGACTCCTTCAAGGGGAGTCTCAGTTCCTTGGAGGCCGGTGAAGCGGTCCGTACCGGCATTATGCGGGTATTTCCCCAAGCAGAAACTGCTGTCATGCCCCTGGCCGATGGCGGCGAAGGCACAACTCAGGCCCTGACCCTTGGTATGAAAGGACAACTGCAACAGGTGGAAGTCACCGGCCCTCTAGGGGATAAAATCTCAGCCCAATACGGCATCCTGGCCACGGAAAAAACCGCCATTGTGGAAATGGCCGCTGCTGCCGGAATCACGCTGGTACCGCCTCACCAGCGCAATCCCCTGCGCACCACCACCTACGGTGTGGGAGAAATCCTGTTGGATGCCATTCATAAGGGCTGCCGGCACTTTATCATCGGTATTGGGGGCAGTGCCACCAATGACGGTGGCTTAGGCATGCTGCAAGCCCTGGGCTATGATATGCTGGATGAAGCCGGAAAGACTGTTCCCCGCGGAGCCTTAGGCTTAAAAGTCCTCGCCCAAGTCAAGGACCAACAGGTTATCCCTGAACTAAAGAAATGTACCTTCCGCATTGCCTGTGATGTGACCAATCCGCTCTGTGGCCCCCAGGGATGCAGTACCATCTTCGCTCCCCAGAAAGGGGCCAGTGCTGAGGATATCCAACAAATGGATCAATGGATGCACCATTATGCAAAACTTTCCGCCAGGATACATCCTCAGGCTGATCCTCAAGCATCCGGAGCCGGTGCTGCCGGCGGACTGGGTTTTGCTTTTCTGACCTATACCAATGCCACATTAGAATCCGGCGTCCATATCGTACTGACGGAAACAAGACTGGAAGAACACATTGCTAAAGCCGACCTGGTCATTACTGGTGAAGGCCGGCTTGATGGGCAGACGGCCATGGGCAAGGCTCCCATCGGCGTAGCTAAACTTGCCAAAAAACATCATAAACCCGTCATCGCCTTTGCTGGCAGTGTAACCCCGGAAGCCAGCCTCTGCAACCAGCATGGCATCGACGCATTCTTCCCCATCCTGCGGGGAATTTCTACCTTAGAAGAGGCCCTGACCCCAGCCATAGCCCGGCAGAATATAACCGACACCACCGAACAGGTAATGCGGCTTATCCATATCCTAACCTAAAAGGGAGGCTGATGCTGCATCAGCCTCCCTTTCTACTTCACATCCACTGCCATCCACTGCTCAATAGCCCCCGGTTTTGCCTGAAAGAGTTCCAGCACCAGCCCATCAGGAAGCTGCACCCACTTTTCCGGTTTACCTGCTACAGGCTGCACACCTTCATAAGCCAGCATTTCTTTAAGTGCAGCATCAAAGTCCTGCACCACAATGCCCAGATGATGCCCCCGGCCACTGGCAGGGTCATCTGCCGCCATCAGCTGGATGCCTCCTTTTAGCCAAACCGAAGTTAGCTTGCCGTCTTCCACCTTACGGCGGGTCTCCTGCATCCCCAGCACCTGCTGAAAGAACTGTAAGCTCCATTCAATATCCCCCACAGTTACCGCCGCATGTTCCAAGCATCCCTGTACCATATCCAGTCCTCCCTTTCTGAAAATATCTCCTTAAATAAAAAAAATTTTTTGTAATACTTGAATGAACCATCCGTATGTATAAGTGTCAGAAACCTTACATACTACACACATATCCTAACCAGGCCAAGCAGGGACATCCACGTCCCTGCTTGGCTATTTTGTTTTGCCTTTTGCCTCATGTTTACCATTCCGCCTGTATACGCTTTTCATCAAGAAGCAGCGCCTCTGCCGTAACCCTACAGCCCAGGAAGAACACCTTGACACCAGCTCTGCGGGCCAAGGCCAGCGCTTCTCCAAAGGCGGGCTGCGTATCCAGATTAGGCCTTACTTCCTTTACTTTAGGCATTTGAATCACAAAGGCAATTCCACTCCAGTACCCCTTTCTCCGGGCGTCAATGAGTTCATGAATATGCTTAATACCACGTTCTGTCGGTGCATCGGGAAAATAACCTATCCCTTCCCGTTCCAGGGTGCAGCCCTTAACCTCCAGCAGATATTTTTTGTCCTGCTTTTCCATATAAAAATCGATCCGGGATTCCCCGAAAGGATATTCAGGCTTAACGTAGTCAAAGGCCTGAGTTGCCAACCATTCCTGTACGATTTTATTGGGCGCCTGGCTGTCAATATTAACCATCCCTAAACCGGCCTTTTCCACTGCCACTAAATCGTATCGGGTTTTCCGTTGTGGATTATCTACTGCGGCCAAAATGACCTTTGCTGATGGCAGCAGCAATTCCCGACAACGTCCGGTATTCTTCACATGGACTTTTTCCACCTGACCATCCACTTCCACCGTAGCCACAAAACGATTTGGACGCGCAATAAACCGAGCCCTTTTTATTTGCCGATAATGCATCCCCTACACTCCGATCTTTCTATTCCGTAACTTCTTAATTCGTCGCTTTCCACTCAATTCCTGCCAGCCGCCATGGCCTCCACCACCTGATAAAGATAACCGAAAGACGAATGCATCTTTTCTAAGGATAAATCAACCCTATAGCGTTGTTCCAGTGCCTTGATGGCTTTTTCCATATCCCCCACGTTCTCCCTTTCCCGCATGTCTGCAAAGGATAACTGACGAATGTAATCCGAGCTAAGATTCTGCATTCCCAACCCCAACAGCCGCACTGGTTCACGTTTGATTTTCTTCAGTAGTGCCACCCCCATCTGATAGATTTCATAACCATCATTGGTACTTTCACAGGCCTGAGAGCGTGTTATGGAAGTCATATCACCATAGGTGATCTTCAAGGTTACCGTGCGGCCGTAAAGCCCTCTTTTCTTAAGCCGTTCATCCACATTCCGCGCCAGTACGAGAAGTACATCCTGCAAAAGTGCAAAATCAGCATGATCCTGTTGAAAAGTCAGCTCCCGACTCAAGGATTTGGCATCTGCAGCCTCATAATGAATCACGGGGCGATCATCCCTCCCTAAGGCCGAATCCACAATGAAGGTGCCACTTTTCTGCCCCAATAAATCCATGACCAATTGCTGTTTGGCAATGATGTTCTGAACCTTTTGAATGCCATACCCCCTTAATTTTTCTGCTGTCCGCTTGCCAATACCGAAAATCACCCGGATATCGCGATTCTGAATCAGTTGGCAGTAAGCCTCCCGATTGGGAATCCGAAAAAATCCATCAGGCTTTTTCTCCTCACTGGCCATTTTAGCTGAGGATTTGGAATAGCCAATTCCCACAGAACAGGTAAGCCCCGTCTCAGCCTTTACCCGGGCTTTGATCAGCATCCCCAGTTCCTCCGGACTCTGAAAGTCCCGGACTCTCCGAGTAACATCCAGATAGCCCTCGTCCCAGGCAATATACTCCGTAACATCCCCATAGGTCTCCCAAATATGATGCAGTTCCGCCGATATCCGGTGATATTTTTCATAGTCCCCATGCATAAATACCGCATGGGGACATAACCGGTAAGCTTCTTTGATGTTCATGGCCGAATGAATGCCATATCTGCGGGCAATGTAATTACAGGTCGCTACTACCCCACGTTCATTGGGCTTAGCCCCAATGACCACAGGTTTATTCCGCAACTGGGGATTGTCCCGTATTTCCACCGAGGCATAAAAGGCATCCATATCCACATGTATAATTACTCGCTCCATAGTCGCTCCTATTTTATGCAATGTAATTACACAAAGTGTAACATAATTTTTCTTCTTCATCAAGACTTAAACCAATCAAAAATCACAAAAAGCCTCTTGTGTGTACAAAGCTTATACACACAAGAAGCTTTTTTCAATGCAATCGCATTACGCCATACTGAACCTTGCTATATCTGCCGCCAGCACGCTCCGTAAATCCTAAGCGATCAAATTCCCGGCTCTTGCTGGATTCCTTGAGTACAATCCTGTGCCGGGCCACCCGCTGGGCCTCGGCAATGACCTCTAAAGACAAGGGGTTCTTATTGGCCACCGGCCGCAAGGGGGCGATGTTCTTGCTTTCCGCAAAGGGATGGCGGAACATGGGATCAAAATAGATGACATCCACAGAATCATCCGGCTGAGCCTGCAGATATTCGTAGGCCTCAATGGCATGGGTCTGAACCCGGCGCATGGCAGCAATCACGGTCTCTGAATCGTTGGTATAATTGGCCAGGCCATAGCCCACCACCGCTTCAATCAAAGGCTGGGATTCCAACCCCGTGACACTGCCGCTGTTTCCCACCACAGAACTTGCCACAATGGCATCTGCCCCAAATCCCAAGGTGCAGTCCAAAACATCCATGCCCGGCTGCAAATCCATGGCTTCTGCCATACGGTCTCCATCACCGAAGCGGAGATTTTTTAACCGCAAGTGGGCCATATTGGGATGGAAAAACAGTTCCGCCTCTGGCGTCACCAAGGTCAGCAAGCCCTGTTTCGCCACCAGGGCAAACTTTGCCCCATAACTTTCACAAAGCTCAGGAATCGCCATACGGCCTCGCTCCGCATAGGGAACAGCCAGTTTTTCAGCCATCTGCCGCGCCAGCTTCTCACTGGCACGGTTCCATTTCCGCCCCGTGGTGGCAATAGCTTGTATCTTATCGTCTTTCACGTTCTCGCATTCACTCTTTCTCAAAAGCCAAAGCCTGTCCGCTTGAACATCTTGGCTAAATCTTCACTGCTGAATTTCAGGATGGTTGGACGGCCATGGGGACAGGTATAGGGAAAAGCGGTATTGGCCAATTCATCCAGCAGGATTTCCATCTGCCGCATATTGAGTTCTTCCCCTGCCTTGATTGCCGCCCGGCAGGCCGTAGTGGCTAGACATGCCTGACGGATTTCCTTGGCTGAGGTTTCATGCATATTGCCCAAATCGGTCAAAATTTCCCGAATGATATCCTCGGCCTCATTCACCGGCACATCTGCCGGCACCTCCATCAGCCGGTAATCAAAGTCCCCTGCAGCCTCCATATGAAAGCCCAGCTTGGCAAATAGTTCTTTATTGTCTTCCACCAGCGCCGCTTCTTTCCGGTCAAAGGTCAACAACTGATGAACCAGCAGCTGCTGGGAGGGAATCCCATCCGCCATGGCCGAAAGTTTATCAAAGAGAATACGTTCATGAGCCGCATGCTGGTCAATAATGTAAAGGCCCTTCAAATCCTGGGCAATAATATAAGTAAGGTCCACCTGACCAATGGGAATCATGCGCCCGGTATTCTCTGCAGGAACTTCATAACCGGACACTTCCTTTACAGACGGGTCAGCAGCAGCATCCACTTCCTGCTGCTGGTTATCTGCCACCTGTTCCCGCGTCTCCTGTTGCTGATAGTGAATCTGCCGTTCCTGTTGCAACTGAGCCTGCGCTTCAGCAAAACTCACCGCAGGTTTGACAGATGGCCGGCTCACCGCTTCATAAATGGTCTTGGGCTGGTAACCATTTCCATGGGCAGCTGCTGAGACTGGCTGCGGCGCAGGAGAACTTGCCGGCACGAACTGCATGGGTTCCATACTGTATTCCACTTTAGGCTTTTCCACCACAGCTGCGACTTCCGTAAGATTTCCCGAACTAGGCCGGATTGCATCCAGTACGGACTTGTAGACCGCCTTGAAAATCCGGCTTTCATCCTCAAATTTCATTTCGCTTTTCTGGGGATGAACGTTGACATCAATCGTGCGCTGAGGGACTTCAATCCTAAGCACCGTAAAGGGGTAACCGCTTTTCGGAATCAGTGAGCGATACGCGTTGTCAATGGCTTTGGCAATGGCCCGATTCTGGATGATGCGGCCATTGACAATGTATGTCTGCCAGTTGCGGGAACTCTTGAGCATGGATGGTTTCGTGATGAAGCCGGAAATCCTGAGCCCCTCATCCTCCAGGTTCAAGGTCAGCAAGGAATCCGCCACCTGCCCGCCATAGATGGCTTGAACTGTATCAAAGAGGTTGCCATTCCCCGGTGTCACCACCGCCGTCTTATTGTTATTGATAAACTGAAAGGCAATATCCGGCCGAGAAAGGGCCAGTTTTACGATAAAATCGTTAATCTTGCCCCCCTCTGTATGATTGGTTTTCAAAAACTTTTTCCGGGCTGGCGTATTAAAGAACAAATCTTCCACTTTGATGGTGGTGCCCACATTGCAGCCCATTTCAATGATATCCGGAGCCTTGCCCCCGCTAATATCCACCCGGGTGCCCAGGTCAGCGCCCTGTTCCCGGGTCAGCATGGTAAAGCGGGATACGGAAGCAATGGTGGGCAGGGCCTCTCCCCGGAACCCCATGGTGGAAATGGTATTGAGGTCCGACACTTCCTGTATCTTGCTGGTGGCATGACGCAAAATGGCTACGGAAGCATCTTCCTTACTCATGCCCTTGCCGTTGTCCGTCACCCGCATGAAGGATGTGCCGCCCGCCATGATTTCCACTTCAATCCGGGTTGCCCCTGCATCCATGGCATTTTCGATAAGTTCTTTGATTACCGATGCCGGACGTTCCACCACTTCGCCAGCAGCGATCTTATTGATGGTGTTATCGTCAAGCACATGAATATTGGTCATGCCTGTCCTGCCTCCCTTTTCGCCTGCTCCTGCAGTTTATAAAGTTCATTCATGGCCTCCAGTGGGGTCATGGTCATAACATCCAAGGCCAATAATCGATTGCTGAGACTATTGGCAAAAAGCGAACCCATCATATCGTTCTGAACAGGTTCTGCTTTTCCCTTATCTTCTTTCTGCGCAGTCTGGGGCATAGCACCGGCTTCAGACTCCAGTTCCGCCAGGATATCCTCTGCCCGCTTGGTCACCGTCTTAGGCAATCCTGCCAGCCTGGCCACATGAATACCATAGGATTTATCCGCTGCCCCGGGCACGATACGCCGCAGGAAAGCTACCTGCGAGCCTCGTTCCTTTACAGCCACACAGTAATTCTTGACGACTTCGTCTTCCAAATCCGTCAATTCATGATAATGGGTGGCAAAGAGGGTCTTCGCATGAACCTTCTGCTCGATGTGTTCAATCACCGCCCGGGCAATGCTCATGCCGTCAAAGGTACTGGTGCCCCGGCCGATTTCGTCCAAAATGACCAGACTGTTCTTGGTGGCATATTTCAAGATCTGGGCCACCTCATTCATCTCCACCATGAAGGTACTCTGCCCGCTGACCAGGTCGTCACTGGCACCAATGCGGGTAAAGATGCGGTCCACAGGAGAAATCACCGCTTCCCGGGCAGGGATAAAGCTGCCAATCTGCGCCATCAGCGTAAGCAGGGCAACCTGACGCATATAGGTAGATTTCCCTGCCATATTGGGCCCGGTAATCAACATGATTTCACAGTTGTTATGATTGAGCTTCGTATCATTGGGCACGAAGAGATCCCGGGTTAGGATTCGCTCCACCAAGGGATGACGGCCGTCCTTAATCTCAATCTCCCCGTTGTTTACCATCCGGGGACGCACATAGTTATAGGAAACAGCCGCTTCTGCCAACCCCGTCAGCACATCCACAATGGCAATCTCATGGGCGGTTCCCTGAATCTCCGTGAGCCGGCTCTTGATGACCTCCCGCACCTCCGTAAAGAGGTTGTACTCGATGCTGACAATCTTTTCCTGAGCGCCCAGGATTTTCGTTTCAAATTCCTTGAGTTCTTCGGTGATATAACGCTCAGCATTGGCCAGGGTCTGCTTACGGATATAACGATCCGGCACCAAATCCGTACCGCTATGACGCACCTCGATATAATAGCCAAAGACTTTATTATAGCCAATCTTCAAGGAACGAATGCCCGTTTCTTCCTTCTCCCGCTCCTCGATTTCCTGCAGCATGGATTTGCTGTCATGGGCAATGCGGCGGTATTCATCCAAATCGGCATTATAACCATCCTTGATTATCCCCCCGTCCCGCAGGGAAATCCCCGGTTCTTCCACAATGGAGCGCTGGAGCAAATCCACCAAATCGTCAAAAACCTGGATATTCGTCTGACAGTTCTGCAGGACATTAGCCTTGACGTTGGCCATTTTCTGCCTGATTGCCGGCAGACTCATCAGGGAAATCTTTAAAGCAATCAAATCCCGGGCATTGGCTGTCCCCACCTCAATTCTGGTCAGCAGCCGTTCAAAATCATGGATATCCTTACAGGCTTCCCGCAAACCTCCCCGCAGGGCAAAATCCCTAGTCAGCTCCTCCACCGCATCCAGCCGCTGATTGATGGACAGGATATTCAACAGGGGATATTCCAGCCATTTTTTCAGCAGACGACTTCCCATGGCCGTCTGGGTAAAGTCCAACACATCCAGCAGAGTATCCTTCTTGCCCCCATCCCGCAGATTCCGGGTAATTTCCAGATTGCGCAGGGTATAGGTATCGATTACAAGGTTTTCCGAGGCATCCAGAAAAGACAGCTGATTGAGATGCGTCAAGTCCGTCATTACCGTGGCATGGAGATAGTCCAGCAATGTGGCCACCGCTTCTTTGGCGCCTTCGTCACTGGGCCGCACATCAACGGCAAAATGCTCCACAATCCGATCTTCCACGGCAGGGGAAATCTCTTCGATGCGGGTATAGGAAGTGGCCGGCAGGCGCAAATCCGTAAACTCCTTAAGCTTATCCATAAAGGAAGGCTGACCTACCACCAACAGTTCCGGCATGGCCAAACGATAGAGCTCATCATAGAGCATCTGTTCCCGGCTGCCCCCACCGTAAATGCCATAGAAGCATTCCCCTGTTGAGATATCCGCTCCAGCCAAGATGATCTGCTCATCCTTTTCATAGACCAACGCGATATAGTTATTGGCTGCATCCTTCAGCGCCGCTTCCGATAATACAGTGCCCGGGGTAATGATCTTGATGACTTCCCGCTTCGTGAGCCCCTTGGCCTTGGGATCGCCAATCTGTTCAGCAATGGCCACCTTATAGCCCCGGCTCACCAATTTATTGATATAGCCCTCAGCAGCATGATAGGGTACGCCGCACATGGGGGATTTATCCGCATCGCCACTGCGGCTGGTCAGTGTCAGACTCAGTTCCTTGGACACAATTCGGGCATCATCAAAGAACATCTCATAGAAGTCACCCAAACGAAAAAAGAGAATGGCCTCAGGATGCTGTTCCTTTGTAGCCAGATATTGCTGCATCATGGGCGTAAGTTCCATATAAGCACTGCACCTCCATAAAAATCGCTAAGTTAAGATTCACGGTAAACTATGTCCTCTGCACTTTACAGATTGAAAACAAAGATTCCGCAGTAAACGGCAGAAGCTCCCTCACCTGAGGGAGCTCTCCGAATCGTTATTACACACGTATGCCTTTTAACACCCAGGTCTGGGGATGGGTAATCTTTACCTGGATAAAATCACCGGGCTGCTCATCCTGATGATTGAAGAGCACGATCTTATTCGTGCGGGTATGTCCAGTCCAAACAGCTGGATCATTCTTACTGGGACCTTCCACCATAACTTCCTGGACGCTATCCAAAAGGGCCTGATTCTTTTCCAGGCTGATTTGATTCTGTACCGCCATCAGCGCATTAAGGCGCTCCTTCTTCACCGCTTCATCCACCTGGTTATCCATGGCAGCCGCAGGCGTACCGGACCGCTTGGAATAAATAAAGGTATAGGCTGAATCGTAACGGATTTCCTTGAGGAATGCCAACATCTGGGCAAAGTCCTCTTCCGTTTCCCCTGGGAAACCCACAATCAAATCCGTGGTAAGACTGGCATGAGGAATACGCTCACGAATCTTGCGCACCAGTTCCCGATAGCTTTCCACCGTATATACCCGGTTCATGGCCTTCAAGAGATGATTGCTGCCATATTGCACCGGCAGATGGATATGCTCGCAGAGATGTTCGCCCTGAGCAATAGCCTCAATAACCTCATCGCTCAAATCCTTGGGATGAGAGGTCATAAACCGCACCCGTTTAATGCCCTTAACCTGATCCACCATCTTCAGCAGCTCGGCAAAGGTGGCCAGCTTATGGTCTTTGCCATAGCTGTTGACATTCTGTCCCAACAGGGTAACTTCCTTATACCCCTGGGCTACTGCCTGTTCCACTTCCCGCACCACATCTTCCGGACGGCGGCTGCGCTCTCTGCCCCGAACATAGGGAACGATACAATACGTACAGAAATTGTTGCAACCATACATGATGGGAACCCAGGCAGAAAGTTTTCCATCCCGGACAATGGGGCCGCCATCAGGCAATTCCGTTTCCGTAAGGTCCGTATCTACGATATGTCCATGCTCCCGTTCAATTTCCTGCACCACCCGGGTAAGTTCATGAACCTTGCTGGTTCCCAGCACAAAATCAATGTGAGGAGCTCGCTTGATGAGACTGTCACTTTCCTTTTGTGCCATACAGCCCGTAATGCCAAAGATCAAATCAGGGTTCTTGCGCTTAAGGCTCTTGATTTCCCCAATCTTGCCATAGACCTTATCTTCCGCCGTTTCCCGCACTGCACAGGTGTTGATGATCAGAAGATCTGCCTTAGCCATATCCGCATCATCCGCCAGACGTTCGTAGCCAATGGTGGCCAGCTGACCAGCCATACGCTCAGCATCGCTGACATTCATCTGACAGCCGTAAACTAAAAATTTGACATAGCGTTTTGCTTTGCCATCCATTATTTTCATATTTCTTCATTCAGTCCTTTTGTAAAGAATAACTCGATATACCATTGTAACAAAAGAACCCGATTTTGTCTATCTCAACCAATTGGTTTTACGCTCCCGGAAAAGTCCGCCGGCTCAGGACAAAACCTGCCACGGCATAGAAGATGAGCATCCCAAAGGACAGGATATCCCCGCCAGCTCCAGCTGCCAAGCTGCGCAGCAAGGTACTGGTATGGGTCAAGGGCAAGAGCTCGATAAACCAGCGCAAAACCATGGGCAAAGCCTGTGTCGTAAAGAAGGTTCCACATAAAAAGGACATGGGCAGCAGGATATAGGTGTTCACCTGACTCATTTCCTCATAGGTACTGATTTTCATAGCCGCAATAAAGCCCACCTCAGCAAAAATAATGGCATTAAGAATCAGCACGCCCAATAGACCGAAGGATAGGCTGAGCCTTGCTCCAAATAAATAGGCCAGCACCAAAATAATGGCACTGGATAACAAGCTTCTGAGCACTGCCGCTGAAACCTTCCCCAAAACATAAGCCGCAGGCTTTATGGGCGCCAGAATATATTCTTCCAGACTCTTATGGTAAATACGCTCTGCATGCACTGGCGTAATGCTGTTGAAACTGATATTCATGGAATTCAAGGCCAGCACCCCTGGCACCAAAAAATCCAGATAACTGCCGCTGCCCACATTGATGCTGCGCCCCAGCCCCCAGCCAAAAGCCACCAGATAGAGCATGGGCGCCACCATCCGTGCCAGGATGAATTTGGTCAGCCGCCGTTTGAGCACCACCCAATCCCGCCAGAATACCGTCCAGGTGTCGTATATCATCTGCAAAATCACAGGCCTCCTCTATGCCCAGTAAGTTCAATGAAAACATCTTCCAAATTTGTGGGGCGGATAAGTATGCCGCCAGCCGCTTCCTGGGTGCCCGCAAAGGCTGCCGCCGCCTGCTTTTCCGCAAAGAAGCGATAGGCTCGGCCAGCACTGCCGTCCCATTCCACGGTGAACTTCCCCAGCTGTTCCTTAAAGGCCGCTGGCGTATCCAGTGCTGCCAATTTGCCCTTATTCAAAATGGCCACCCGCTGGCAAAGATTCTCCGCCTCTTCAATATAATGGGTGGTCAAAAAAACCGTAACGCCTTCCCGGGCAAGATTGCGCACCAAATCCCAGATTCGCCGCCGCACTTGGGGATCAAGGGCCACTGTAGGCTCATCCATAAAGAGTATTTTCGGCTTATGGATAAGCGCCCGGGCAATAAGCAAGCGCCGCTTCATTCCTCCGGATAAGCGGCGCACATTGTCCTGGATAACCTCTGTAAGTTCCACATACTGCAAGAGCTCACGAATCCGCTCCTGCCGTTCTGCCCTGCCCATATGATGCAGGCGGGCATGAAGCTCCATATTCTCCCCCACGGTCAAATCCTGGTCGAAATTCACATGCTGGGGAACTACTCCGATCAAAGACTTCACCCGCTGAGCTTCACCAGGGCTGTATATTTCCCGGCCGCCATAGGCAATCCTGCCGGCAGTAGGCTGCAGCTGCATGGTCAGCATGCGGATGGTGGTGGTTTTCCCCGCTCCGTTAGGCCCCAATAAGCCAAAGACTTCACCGGGATGAACCCTCAGTGACAATCCATCCACAGCAGTTTTCTCCGTCTTGTGTCCCGCTTTATCCTTATGCGGAAAATTCTTGGTCAATTTATCGATTACAATCATCGGGTATTTATTTTCCCCCTTGGCAATTGGAAATAGAGCAACGCACATTGCTCACCCCAGAATCTACTGTGCGCTTACACACATTCTCTAGTATACCATCAATATAATCTTTTGGCGATGATCGCAACTGCATCTGCCTGTTCAGCGTGGAAGATTTCCCAAAGGTCCCCTCGTCCTCTGTACCTCATAATCACCGATATGCCGGGCCAGACAGGCCAGCAATTCGTCAATTTCAATCGGCTTTGTCAGATGATCATTCATACCAGCTTTACGGGAATTTTCCCGATCTTCTTGAAAGGCATTGGCAGACAAAGCAATAATCGGTACCAGGCCAGCATCCTTACGAGGCAGCTGACGAATTTGCGTTGTCGCCTGCAAACCGTCCAGTACGGGCATCCGGATATCCATCAAAATCGCTTCAATACTGTATTCGGGCGACTCGCTAAAACGCAGCACTCCCTGCTCGCCATTCTCAGCTATTAACACCTGCAGATTATGCATTTGCAGAATTGACGTGAGAATTTCCCGATTCAGCTCATTGTCCTCACAAATCAGCACTTGGCGATTCACCAACGAAATATCATGCCCCTGCAAAGCAGGCTTTTCCTCTCCTTCCCCTACAGCACGTTCAAATTCCATCTCCACCTCAAAGGTCGTCCCCTGGCCTTGTTTGCTCTCTACCGTGATGGATCCTCCCAGAATCTCCACCAGTTCTTTGGCAATAGCCAGTCCCAATCCCGTCCCCTGCGCACCTTGCGCAGTCTGCGCATGCTCCTGCTCAAAGGGATTGAACATCTTGGGAATAAAATCCGGACTCATGCCAATGCCTGTATCCTTAATGGTAAAACGACAACGACAATGATGATCATCAGCAGAAAGCACTTCTCCCAAAAGCCATACGTCGCCCCCTCCAGGCGTAAACTTCACCGCATTGGACAATAAATTCAGCAGTATCTTGGAAAGTTTCAATCGATCCAACCGCACATAGCCCAAATCCGAAAAATCCATATCCACATGGAAGTTCACCGCCTTCTGCTCCGCTGCAGAATGAATAGCCGTTATGAGTTGCTCCAGCATACATTGGGCTTCTACTACCTCATAATCCATCTTCCCCTTACCACTGCTGATACGGGACAATTCCAGCGTATCATTGATCAAATCCCGCAGCAAAGTCCCCGCAGTCATGATTTTTTGCAGATACTCCCGCATTTTCTCCAAATCCTGCGTCTTGCTGGCCAATTCCGCTATCCCCAGAATCCCGTTTAACGGCGTACGCATATCATGACTCACATTAGCCAAAAAGACGGTCTTGGCCTGATTGGCACTTTCTGCCTTATCCAAGGCTTGCCGCAGCTGTTCATTAAGATGCGCCATCTGTTCCTGGCTGCGGATTTCATCGGTTACATCCTCAAAGCTTCCCACCAAGCCCACGATTTCACCATTTTCAATCAGCGGACTCTTACTGGCCACAATATCCCGCATTTCACCATGACTCATGCATTTGCCATGTACCCGATAAGTGGATTCCCCCGTCCGCAAAACACGCCACTCATCATTTTGAAAGGGCTCATCTGACTCATGCCAGCCCATATCCTCATCATTCTTTCCCAGAATAACATTTTCCGAAGGAAAGTCGTAATAATCTAGAAATGCCTTGTTGGCACCTAAGAAACGCCGCTCCTTATCCTTCCAAAACAATGCCGTCTGGGTAGTATCCAGTATCTTGGCCAGCAGTGCGCTGGTGTGGGCAAAAACAGCCTGCTGCTTTTCCAGTTTCGATTTCATCTTCGTGACATTAATACTGGTGATGTACTGCAAAACTGAGCCATCAGATAAGCGATGTCCATAAACCTCAGACATAACCCAGATATACTCCTCCATCTCCGGAAAAATAATCCGATAGCTAAACTGTTGAAAATCATCGGGATTCTCATAAGTGCGCTGCATAAAACGCAATACTCGTACCACATCATCCGGATGAATATATTCATAAACAGGATGCAAAAAATATGCCTGCAACTTTTCCCGTTCAATTTGAAATAAACGACAAAGCCCTGCAGAAATATGCAGGACTTCAAAAACATGGTCATGCCTTCGGCAAACCAAAACTGGCGCAAAAGCATCATCAATATTAGCAAATTTTTTCTGTTCATCGGCTAACATTTCGCTCCCCCCAGTAATGTGTTTCACTCATTACGGTATTATTCTTGAGGGAGTAGAAAATATCCTGCCTTCCGACCTAGCCAGCCACAAAAAATTTCACCACCAGCCACAGGATGGGAATTGCCACCAATGTACGCTCCAGGAACACCAAAAACAGCCGTTTCACATCCAGCCCCACATCGCTCTTGACGATGATACTGCCCACTTCGGTCAAATAGATAATCTGAACCAAAGATAAGGCCGAAATAAAGAAGCGTATGCTTTCTGAAGATTCGGGACTGGTAATCAGGGCAGGAATGAACATGTCGATAAAGCCAACCAGGGTAGCCGGCGCCAGGGTAAAGGCATCGGGAATCCCCAAAGCCCACATATACAGCCCCATAGGATAGGCAATCCATTGAAAGATTGGTGTCTCATTGACCAGAAGAGTCCCCACAGTGCCCCAGGCGATAACAATGGGAACCAAATCAAAGAGAATGCCCACGGCCATCTCCAACCCTGCACCTACCGCTGCGGATAAACGAAACTGCTCCGCCCGGGAAAGAGCTGCTGCAACAGCCCAGCTAAGCAATGTTGTCCCCTGTGGCACTTCCTCCTTTAGCTGCGGCTCACAGCGATAGTCCTCCGCTACAGAAGATAACGGGGGAATGCGCACAGCGATAACGGCCAGGAACAGCCCTACTGCCGTTACCGTCAAATAAAGCAAGGGAAATAAGTGGCCCACATGCATGGTCCCAGCCACCACCATGCAGAAGGGAATGGACACCAAAGAAAAGTTCGTCATGATGGTGGCTGCTTCCCGGCGGCTATAATAACCGCTATTATACTGACCTGCCGTAATCAGCACCGCTGTGTTAGAGGAAGCCAGCCAGGAGGCAATCAAATCCACCGACGCCCGTCCCGGCACGCGAAACAACGGACGAATAACGGGTTTCAAAAGCACCCCTGTAAATTCCATAATGCCCGTATCCGTCAAAAAGGGCAGAACAAAACTCAAGGTGAAGGCCAGAGCCACCAATGTCCAGGAAAGCCCCACCATACTACCGCCTACATCATCGCCCCGAATCCATTCAGGACCAATCTCTCCCCCCACACAGATAACTACCAGTAAGGCCACAATACGGGTCAACAGATAGGGCCAGGAAAGCGTAAAGAGCCCTTCAGCCCATTTGCGCTGACGAATAAAATCCGGCAGATAAAAGCACCCCATAAGCGCCCCCAGTCCAGAAACGGCCACCAGTAAATATAAGAACCAGGGAACCTCATTCTTAATCATTTTTTCCAGCCACTCGGTTAACACGCCCACAGGCGTAGAAAAGCCTTCACCGCCGCCAACGGGGAAGAGAAACATGCCCATGCCAAACAAGGCACCGGCCAAAAACTTAAACCATGTCATGTATTTTTCCTCACTTTTAATGCATAAATTTACATCAACACCCATTTTACACTGTTCTTGTCTACTTGTCACGTATTTTTTGCTAAGGAATTTATTCTCTATGCAGGAGATGTTCTGCCCCCTAAAGGAAACACCGCTTATTTTCCAGGGATTTATATTCGCTGCCTGTCTCTTTTTTCCTGCAAACAAAAAACACCCCGAAAGGATATCCCTTCCGAGGTGAATCAATCATACATGGAGCTGATAACCAGGATTGAACTGGTGACCTTATCCTTACCAAGGATACGCTCTACCGACTGAGCTATATCAGCAACAACTATTGCAGTATAGCATTTAACCAGTTGTGCTGTCAATATTTTTTTGCTGTATACTGCTCAGCCAGCCCCAAAGCATTTATCATTCCGCAATTGAATGGCCTCTCCTACATGACCAGCTTGGATATTTTTTGCTCCAGCCAGATCAGCAATGGTACGTGCCACCTTGATGATGCGGTCATAGGATCGGGCCGAAAGATGGTGCTGCTGAAATGCCCGCTGCAACAATTGCTGGGCATCCTCTTCTAAAACACAGAGTTGCTGTAACAGCCCATGATTCATCTGGGCATTGCAGAAAAGCTTGCATTTCCGTAAACGCTGACGCTGAATTTCTCTGGCGGCAATCACCCGTTCCCGAATTTGAGCGGAGGTTTCCGCCTTCTTTCGGGAGGTAAGTTCATCATATTTTACCTGCGGTATCTGTATATGAATATCTATACGATCCAATAACGGTCCGGAAATCCGTTGGGAATAACGTTTAATTTCATAGGGCGTACATTGACAATCTTTATCTGGAGAACCAGCATAGCCACAGGGACATGGATTAGCTGCCGCTATCAACATGAAACTGGAAGGAAAAGTCATGGTGCCATGCGCTCTTGAAATGGTAATCCTGCGATCTTCCACTGGCTCTCTCAAGACCTCCAAAGATTTCTTGCTAAATTCCGGCAGTTCATCCAAGAACAGTACCCCATGATGGGCCAAAGTAACCTCTCCTGGCCGGGGCACACTTCCCCCACCAATCATGGCTACCATGGATGTTGTATGATGTGGACTGCGAAAGGGCCGTTCCTTAATAAGTCCGCCTCCCTTCAACAAGCCCGCCACACTGTATATTTTGGTTACTTCCAAAGCCTCATCTGTTGTTAAAGGCGGCAGAATGGACCCCATACGCCGAGCCAGCATGGTTTTCCCTGCGCCGGGAACACCGACCATCAACACATTGTGCCCCCCTGCTGCGGCAATTTCCAAAGCACGTTTCGCCTGAAACTGTCCCTGCACATCAGCAAAGTCCTCACAAAATACCCGCTCCCCGGATACAGATAATTCCGGCTTGGCCGGCAGCAAACGCTCCTGACCGGTTAAAAAGCCCACTAACTGACGCAAATTATCCAGGGCATAAACCTCTAACCCTTTCACCAGCAAAGCCTCTCGGAGATTATTCCGCGCCACAAAAACAGCCTTAAATCCCGACTCCTTTGCCTTGATTGCCATAGGCAAGATTCCTTGAATTCCCCGGCACTCCCCTTCCAAAGACAGTTCAGCCGCAAAAAGATACTTATCCAGTGTCGCAGCTGACACCAGTCCATATGCAGCCAACAACCCCACGGCAATAGGCAAGTCCAGCCCCGAGCTATCCTTGCGCACATCAGCTGGTGCCAAATTGATGGTAACCTTTTCCTGCCGCAGCTGAATGCCTGAATTACGGATGGCCGTCCGCACCCTTTCCTTAGCTTCCCTTACCAAAGCATCTGCCAACCCCACGATATCAAAGCCAGGCAGTCCGGCAGCCGAATCCACCTCCACATCGATAATCAGCCCGTCTACCCCTAACGTCGTTGCCCCAAAAGTCCGTGCAAACATCCAATCCCTCCCTAACACTCAAAAGCCCCTGGCAGGTGATGCACCTGCCACTTTCCACCAGGTAAGGCATAGACCTCCACCACGTCAAAACGGCAGAAACACTTATCCTCTAAATGTTTCTGCCGTAAAAACCAATGCGCGGTTTGTATAATTTTCTGTTGTTTATAAAAATTCACCGCCTGAGCCGGCGTGCCATAACGAACGCCATGGCGAGTCTTAACTTCTACAAAAACCAATACTTCCCCCTTGCGGACAACGAGATCGATTTCTCCCACAGGAACCCGATAATTGCGGTCACAAATCACATATCCCTGCTCCTGCAAGAAATTTGCCGCTATCTGTTCCCCTTGCCTGCCAAGAATCTGGTTCTTCATAGACTCCCCTTCCTCGACGAAAACTACGTTTTTGGTCCAGGCTGATTTTTCTTTGCTTTCTTATCGATACGATAAACATAGGCCATAACTTCCGCAATGGTACGATAGAGCTCTGGCGGTATCTCCCGATCGATTTCCAAGGCCATCAGCATATTGACCAGGGTTTTATTCTGATAAACAGGAACAGCACTTTTCTGCGCAGCAGCAAGGATATTTTCTGCCACATGCCCCCGTCCTTTAGCCACCACCTTTGGTGCCATATCGCGCTCCATATCATACTTCAGCGCTACGGCCTGCTGGGGCGCATTGGGGTCTGTTTCCGGTTCTGTTTTCAGTGGTACCTGCTGCTTCAACATTCCTGTTCACCTGCCCGAGTGTTCCTTCACTATTATCATTCTATGCTGCAATAGTCCATGTGTCAAGGACAATATTAAGAAAACTACATAAAACGTCGTTCTCCCACAGCTCCGATTTTCAAGTCCTTGAGTTTTAGTTTGCTATCCTGCAAAGACCCACGCAAAGCATCGGCCTCCGCCCGGAATTCATTTGCCGTTTCCGTACTGGAAAAGAAGAGCCGCATATCCAACTGATTTTCCTGATAGACCCGACAGGTCAACTCCACCGCACCGATATTATCCGTCAGCACGCAAAGCCGCAACCAGGTTTCCTTTTTCATTTCCCCCGTTTCCGGGTCCGGCTGCTTCTCATCATAGACATGGATATACGCCGGATAAGTACTCTCCTCTCCCATATACATCGGCATCATGAAATTTAAGGAACGCTGTCCGGGGACAATGCTATTATCCCCTTCCATAGAGCCACGCATAGAAAGCACAAACGCCGCCACATCCTTGCCCGCTTTCTTGAGCTGCCGGGAAGTCATATTCCGGGTATAGGCCATATCACAAAGCTGCATAAAAGCCCAAAGCCTTGGCAAATCGGGAATATTCTGCTGCAATGCTGCCTGCTGTATGGTAGCCGGCACATTGGCCTGGCAAAGGCGAATCAACTGTTGCAGCTGCTGGGCTTCCTTAGCACTTAAAAGCGCTTCCTTACCGTTGACAAAACTCTTCATCAGTAAGGCATCCTTTTGGGTTAGATTGCCATCCTCCAGCAGGAGTTGAGCCAAATCCCGCAAAGCATTCATGGTCTGCGGCGTATTTTCCAGCATCTGATTCATCAGCTCATTCTTAGCCTGTTGCATGGCAGCCTGTTGCGGACGAGCCTGTTGCCCCATTTCAGTGGAAGATACCTGTCCCTTGCCAGCAAACATCGACTGTCCGTTTTGCACCATCTGCTGACCGGACTGCGCCTGCTGGCCAGCTCCATGGGAAACAGTCTGGGGCATTGCTTCTCCTGTCTGACCAGCGTTTGCCTGCATTGTGCCAGTTCCCGCCTGACCAGCCATATTCTGACTAGCCATATTCTGACTAGCCATATTCTGACTAGCTGCCGTCTGGACATTTCCTCCTGTCAGCGTCTGTCCATTTTGCATCATCTGTTGACCGGACTGCACCTGCTGACCAGCTCCACTGGAAACAGTCTGGGGCATTGCTTCTCCAGCCTGGCCTGCATTCGCCTGCATCGCGCTACTTCCCACTGGACCAGTCATATTCTGACTAGCTGCCGTCTGGACATTTCCTCCTGCCAGCGTCTGTCCATTTTGCATCACCTGCTGACCGGACTGCGCCTGCTGGCCAGCTCCATTGGAAACAGTCTGGGGCATCGCTCCTCCAGCCTGGCCTGCATTCGCCTGCATCGCGCCACTTCCCACTGGACCAGTCATATTCTGACTAGCCATATTCTGCCCTGCTGCCGTCTGGACGTTTCCTCCTGCCAGCGTCTGTCCATTTTGCATCACCTGCTGACCGGACTGCACCTGCTGGCCAGCTCCACTAGGAATAGTCTGGGGCATTGCTTCTCCAGCCTGGCCTGCATTCGCCTGCATCGCGCCACTTCCCACTGGACCAGTCATATTCTGACTAGCCATATTCTGCCCTGCTGCCGTCTGGACATTTCCTCCTGCCAGCGCCTGTCCATTTTGCATCATCTGCTGACTGGAAACTACAGCACCATTTTCTCCGCCACCAGCGGGCCGAGGCATAAAATACTGCACCAATTGTTGCAAAAATTGGAGGGAATTACTCTCACCTGTCGCTAAAGGCTGAACTATTCCCTGCGGTTGCAGCGTCAATAACAATTGTTGTATTTCCTTAGGAAGTTCCGCTAAGGGCTTATTGTCCAGTAATTCAAACGCAGCCTTGGTCAGCAACACAGGCTCTAAGGAAGCCCCTTGGTCCGTATTGACTAAAGTCTTGAGATTAGTCAACAGGACCTGCATGGTATCACTAACCTCCAGGTTCATGCCCCTATCCATCATTTTTCCCATCTGCGTCAGCATCCGGGAAAAAGCGCTTAACTGTTCCATCGAAAAGCGCTGGCTTTCCAAAGTACTTCCCAACCCCTGTGCCAAAGTTTCTTCCAGCGAAAACGCCTGTTTCATAACATTTTGGATGAGCTTCTGCAAATCAACAGGCATTTTTTCAACAGCATCAGTCTGATTGCTGGCAATTTTACTCAAAATACCGGCCATATCATCCACAGCATTTTGAATAGCCACATTGGTCTTGGGACTAAATGCCGCCGATGAGCCTCCGCCATCACCCCGACGACCAACACCTTCGCCTGCACCAGAGGCTTGGGGACGTTCTATAGGACGGATTCCCACATTCATTGAGGCTTCCATTGGCATTTCCCATCACACCTTCTCTAAACGATCATCATTTTCTAAAACGACACCTGCCTCCCTACATCCACCAGCGAACGGACTGGCTCAAAGGATTGGCGGTGAATCGGACAGGGACCATACTGCCGTAAAGCAGCAATGTGTTCTGTCGTACCATAGCCCTTGTGGTGGGCAAAACCATACTGCGGATATTCTTGATCATACCGCTCCATCAGTCGGTCTCGATTGACCTTAGCTATAATAGAAGCCGCTGCAATAGAGGCTGATTTGGCGTCCCCTTTAATGATGGACATGGAAGGCACATCCAGATTTTCCAGTTTCACAGCATCAATCAGCACAGCCTGTGGTGCTGGCGATAACCCGAAAATAGATTCGTACATACCGTTGATGGTTGCTTGATAGATATTGACCCGGTCTATGGTCTTGGCATCTATAAAAACAGCTTTAACGGCCAGTGCCTTATTCATAATCTCATCGTAGAGTTCTTCCCGGACCTTAGCCGAAATTTTCTTAGAATCGTTGATTTTCGGCAAATATAAATCATGGGGCAGAATGACAGCTGCCACAGAAACCGGGCCAGCCAACGGCCCCCGCCCAGCTTCATCCACCCCGGCCACCACTTCATAGTCTTGTGCCCAAAACTGCCGTTCATATTGATAAAGCGCAGACACCCGTTCCCGATCTGCCTGTTGCCGCTGATAACGACGCAACAATGTTCCCACAGCTTTACGGCTGTCATTGGCACAGGCAGATAAAAAATCTTTCTTCACCTGCCCCTGGGCAAAAATCTCCTCTACTTGTTTTATCGTATATTTCTTTAATTCATTCAATGTTTTTTTCCCCATCTTCTGCAGGCACTTCATCTAAAGTCACCAGGCCCAGTTTCCCTGACCGAAACTCATTGAGTACAATATTCTGCGCCTTTTCTAAATCCACAACGCCGCCCTTGACAAGACACCCCCGCTTGCGACCGATAAGTTCCAGGATTTCCAATCCCTGTTCCGGTACCTCACCTGTAAGCTTGAAACGCTCTGCCAGGCGCTCCGGGTAATCCCGGCGCATAATTTCCAAGAGCAGCGCCGTCACCTGTTCCCGATCATAAATATCATCATTGATGGCACCTGTAAAGGCCAGTTTCAAGCCCACAGTCTGATCCTCAAACTTCGGCCAGAGAATCCCCGGGGTATCCAGTAAATCAAGATTTGTGCCAATCTTAATCCACTGCTTGGCCCTGGTCACTCCTGGTTTATCAGCAGCCTTAGCCTTAACAGCTCCAGCCAGTCGGTTAATCAGCGAAGACTTACCCACATTGGGTATTCCCAGAATCATACAGCGGGCTGCCCGGGGCTTAGCCCCCTTGCTGACAAATTTTTCCGTCTTGGGACGAGCCAGTTCCTCAGCCACCTTAACCAGCTGCTTCATGCCCTTCCCCTTCATAGAGTCAATGGCTACCGCCGGAACACTCTGTCCCTTGAAATATTCCAACCATTTCTTGGTGCTGGCACTATCCGCCAAATCCACCTTGTTTAAGGCAATCATGCGGGGTTTCCCCTTAATGATTTCCGCCATCATAGGATTGGCACTGCTCAAGGGAATCCGGGCATCCAAAAGCTCAATGACCACATCTACCAATTTCAAATTTTCCTCAATCAACCGTTGGGCTTTTTTCATATGCCCTGGGAACCATTGCAAATTGGGAATATCCTGTTTTTCCATTAATCCTATTCTCCTCTTACATAAACATCTGTGCTTCCATTGTACCATATTTCGACAATGAAAAAAATTCGGGAAAAGTTAAAATTAGTATTGACAAGAACATTATTATCTCGTATACTAATATTCGTTGATGACGCACGAGCGGAAACACAACCTATGGGGGCATAGCTCAGCTGGGAGAGCGCTTGCATGGCATGCAAGAGGTCAGGAGTTCGATCCTCCTTGTCTCCACCATAGAAAATTTTACGGTCACGGTATGTGGCCGTTTTTATTGCGAAAATACCACAAAAAATCGCCGTAATGCGTTCTTACGGCGATTTTTTAATTATCCCTTTAATTTTTCTAATGCTTCACGATTAAGGATTCTGATACACCCCCGCGAATTCTTAATCCACCCCTCTTGATTAAAGTATTTGACCATGCGGCTGACCACTTCCCGGGCAGTCCCCATATAACGGGCAATCTGTTCATGGGTAAGATGAATCTCGGCTGAACCATTTTGCTCACTTTCCTCCAATAAAAAAATGGCAAAACGGCGATCTGCTGACAGGAAAAGTACCTGCTGCATTTTCCATAGCATATCCGACAGACGACGTGTAGCCACCTGGTAGCCATAGGCCCGGACATGAATGTTCATGTCCGATAATTTACGAAAGGTCGGTGACTTAATCAGTAAAGCCTCGGTATCCTCCTCGGCATCTACATAGACTTCAAAAGTCAAAGATTCCAAAACACAAGGGGCTGATAAAATTCCCACATCATCGGCAAAGAGACGGTACAAAGTCACTTCCCGTCCATCCTCTGACATGGTATACACCCGTAACTGCCCCTTTTTTAGCAGATGGACACCGATACAATCCAAGGCCCCCTGATGAACATGCGTCCCCTTGGGATAATGAACCACATGCGTTCCCTCTAACAATAGTTCTTTTTCTGCGGCGGATAACTGCGGCCAAAAATCAAAATGACGGGTAAATAAATCCACAAATTCTGCAGGCAAGATAATCCCCCTTCCCATAATCGTAAAAAAAAGCCCCCGCAAGGGGGGCTTTTAACTGCTTCTTCCCAATCCCTATTGATATTAACGGAAGAGCTGGCTCACAGAGCGATGACTCTGAATACGCATGATTACATCACCGATAGCATCAGCCAGAGACAGAGCGACAATCTTGTCAGACTGCTTCTCCGGCGGCACGGGAATCGTATTGGTGATAACCAGCTTTTCAATGCAGGAATCGTTGATGCGCTGTACAGCCGGATCGCTGAGGATTGCATGGGAGCAGGATGCGAATACACGTTTAGCACCACGCTTCTCCAATGCCTTAGCACCTTCACAAAGAGACCCCGCCGTATCGACAATATCGTCAATGATGATAGCCGTCTTGCCCTCCACATCGCCGATAAGATTCATAACCTCAGCGCAGCCCGGCTGCGGACGACGCTTTTCAATAATCGCGATTGGAGCATGGAGATGATCCGCCAGCACACGGGCACGGGTTACGCCGCCCAGATCAGGAGAAACCACCACCACGTCTTCCAGCTTCTGCGAGCGGAAGTAATTGGCAATGACGGGAGCTGCTGCCAGATGATCCACAGGGATGTCAAAGAAACCCTGAATCTGGCCAGCATGGAGGTCTACAGTAACAACACGGGTAACACCAGCCGTAGTCATCAGGTTGGCCACCAACTTTGCGGAAATGGGCTCACGGCCGCGGGTCTTACGATCCTGACGGGCATAAGCGTAGTAAGGAACAACCGCCGTTACACTATGAGCAGATGCACGTTTGCAGGCATCTGCCATAATGAGCAGTTCCATCAGATTGTCGTTTACCGGATACGAAGTCGGCTGAATAATGAAAATATCCTTACCACGGATGCTTTCACTGATCATTACCTGCGTTTCACCGTTGTTGAAATGACCGACATATGCATCACAAAGATTCACACCAATGTGGTCAGCAATCTCTTTTGCCAGCTCCGGATTAGCGTTACCGGTCAGGATGCATAAGTTTCCAGTGTCTAAAGCCATTTTGTAAAAATCCTCCAAATCTTTCTTTTCCTACCAATGAACTCTTCTTTGGGAAGTGATATGTATCACTTTCTATCTACAACAGTATAGCACTGTTTGTATTTAACATAAAGCTTTATTTACGATTGTTTATTTCCTGAATATCGAATTACTTGCGTTTATCCGCCCAGCCTTCGATATTCTTCTGACGGGCCCGGGCAATAGCCAGCGTATTCTTGGGAACGGTTTTGGTAATGGTAGAGCCAGCACCAATATAGGCACCATCCTCTACTTCCACCGGTGCCACCAGATTGGAGTTGCAGCCTACGAAAGCATCATTGCCAATCTTCGTACGGAATTTGGTCTTGCCATCATAATTAACGGTAATCGTACCACAGCCCATATTGACTCCAGAGCCCATATCCGTATCACCGATATAGGAAAGATGCGGCAATTTTGAACCCTCACCGATAACCGAATTCTTGACTTCCACGAAGTTCCCCATCTTTACTCCAGACAGCAGATGCGAATCCGGACGGATGTGATTGAATTGACCTAAAATAACACCATCATCTACGACACAGTCATGGTAATAGCCAAACTGCCCCGTAACCCGATTCCCCATCTTGACATTCTGCAGGCGGACACAGGGCCCTACTTCGCAATCCTCGCCAATAACCGTTGCGCCTTCAATCCAGGTCTGGGGATAAATCACCGTATCCCGTCCAATCTGAACATCTGCATCCACATAGGTAGTATCCGGATCCATAATGGTGACGCCTTCAGCCATCAACTCTTCATTTTTGCGGCGGCGCAGGATTTTTTCTGCCCCGGAAAGCTGCAGACGGGAATTGATGCCCAAGGTGGATTCATAATCATCAGCAGCTACAGCCCAGATCTTTTCCCCCTGTTTCTGAAGGATTTCCAAAACATCCGGCAGATAATACTCACCCTGAGCGTTGTCATTGGTAACCTGCTTTAACGAAGCAAAAAGAGCCTGGGCATCGAAGCAGTAAATACCGGAGTTTACTTCCTTTACTGCCCGTTCTGCTTCTGTAGCATCCTTATGTTCGACGATTTTCAGCACGCTGCCATCCTCAGCACGGATAATGCGGCCATAGCCCGTGGCATCCGGCATGATTGCCGTCAGCACCGTAGCCTTAGCCTTAGCCTCCACATGAGATACATAGAGATTTTTCAGCAGCGCTCCGGTAAGCAGCGGCGTATCCCCACAGAGGACCATAACCGTCCCCTGTTCGTTCTTTAAGAGATCTGCCGTCTGCAGAACAGCATGGCCTGTGCCCAGCTGTTCCTTCTGCTCAGCAAATTCAATCTCGCTACCCAGCGCCTTGCGCACCTCAGCACCGCCGAATCCCGTTACCACAATATTACGCTTGGCACCAGCAGCCTTAGCTGCATCGATGACATGTTGCACCATGGACTTGCCAGCTGCTTTGTGCAGAACCTTGGGCAGCTTTGACTTCATGCGCGTCCCCTTACCAGCAGCAAGAATTACCGTTACTAAATCTGACATTTTATTTTTGTCTCCTTAATGATTATTTTTTCGCTTTTTTGGCCTTGGCTTTTTTTTCAGCTTCCAAAGCTTCCATGGCCTTCAGCAGTGTTTTCTCTGAATTTTCCATATGACGCTCCGCCGCCTTGCTGGCAGTCTTACGGTCCCCATTAGCAATAGCCTCAACAATCAGGCGATGTTCTTCCAGCGTCTCCTCTAGACGACCAGGATAAGACATGGACAGCGTACGGAAACGCGTGAGCTGATCCCGAAGATTGGAGATAACCCCCACCAGGCGCTCATTGCGGGCAGCATGGTACATGGTGTCATGGAACTCGATATCCGTTTCCACAATCTTATCAATATTACCTTCCTTGATGTAACCACCGATAATCACCAACAGACGCTGCAAATGTTCCAGTTCTTCATCGGTAATATGGTCAGCCGCCAACCCATTAGACAGGGATTCCAGTGCTGTACGAATCTCAAAGATTTCATTGATATCCCGAATGGACATGCTGGCCACATAGGTGCCCCGACGAGGCATCATCACCACATAGCCCTCTAACTCCAGCTTGCGAAGAGCTTCCCTTACGGGTGTACGGCTGACGCCTAACTCTTCGGCCAACTGGATTTCCATAACGCGTTCACCAGGACGCAGAACACCATTCCGAATGGCCTCCCGCAGGGATTCACATACCACTTCCCGGAGAGGCTGGTAGCTGTCAAGCTTGATTGGGGCTAATCTGTTCTTCATATCGGCCTACCTCTTTTGTAAAATTACGCTTTTCTACGATTCTTCTGAAATGTACGAGTGACAAAGACATCCGCATTGGTTTTCTGCCGTAGAACATCCGCAATGGATTCAGCCTGTTCACGGCTACGAGCCAGCCCAAACACTGTGGGGCCACTGCCAGACATCATACTGGCCATGGCACCTTTATCCAGCATCATCTGCTTATAATCCGCAATCACGTCATACTTCTTTATAGTAACACTTTCCAGCACATTGCACAACAACCCAGCTACGGCTTTTCGATTCCCCTGGGAAATGGCCTTCTGAATGGACTCATTGTCAGGATGACGTTCGGCTCCCTGCTCATCATAATTCTGATAAGCCCAGGCCGTAGATACCGAAATCCGGGGCTTAGCCAGCACCACCCACGTTGCGGGCATATCTGCCAGACGAGTCAGCACTTCCCCCCGTCCAGTAGCCAGCATAGTCCCTCCCATGATGCAAAAAGGAATATCCGACCCCAGGCGTGCGCCTAAATCACAGAGTTTTTCCTCACTGATCTGCAACTCATAAAGCGCATTCATTCCCTGCAGAACAGCAGCAGCATCAGCACTGCCCCCCGCCAGTCCTGCCGCAATGGGAATGCGCTTGGTGAGCCCAATCCGCACTCCTCCCTTAAGGCCATATTCTTGACGCACCAATTCGGCAGCCCGCCAAGCCAGATTCTTTTCATCGGCTTTAAGCCAGGGCACATTAATGGTGAGTTCAATCGCTCCATCCGTCTTTTCCATGGTCAGTGTATCATGCAGACCAATAGACTGCATGACCATAGCCACCTCATGAAAACCATCGGGACGCTTGCCCAAAATGTCCAGCGTCAAATTTACTTTCGCATTTGCTTCTACGGTTACCATCTGCACACTCCCATTTCTATCAACTTCTAATAGAATAGCAATTTTTTCTCTTTTGCGCAAGAAATCTCCGCCTAGAGGCAGGAAAATTTGACGAATTGTCTAATAATCTAATATAATATGATTTATGTCTTAATGAAGGAGTATAGTGAATGAAGATTTTAGCCCGCCATTTAACTGCGGATTTATTTAACTGCCAAAACAAACAATTAAATGATAATGAACAGATTTTAGATATGCTGAAGAAGATCCTGCAGGAACTGGAAATGCAGCTGATCAGTTGCTCCAGCGAAAACTTGGACAACGGTCATAATGTCCTAATGTTGATCATGTCCGATGGACACATCACCCTCCATGTTTATCCCGAACGAAAATATGTGGCTCTGGATGTCTTCCTCTGTCGGGAAGATGCTGAGCCAGATAAGCTTGGACAGGCTATCCGCAGTTTCTTTAAGCCCGACAAGATAAAAACAACAATCCTAAAGCGGGGAGGCTTTGGCACCGCCAAGGAATTAAAACCTAAGGTTAAGACCCGGGTTGCGCCCCTGCGCAAGATTCATAACACCGGAGCTAAAGTCATCCGCATCCTGGCCCGCCGCAATAATAACGCACAATGACTATCGGTATTATACACGAAACGAGCGTATACCACATCAGGGTATACGCTCGTTTTTACATCGCACCAACAGTCACCAGTGCACTTTTATCTGCTTGTTTCGTCAGATTCTCCGCAAAACTTCCGCACAGCCCGGCCATTGAGATAATCACAAAGCCGTCCCTGGTAACGACCTTCCTGCCGCATAACATTGATGATATGGTCACGAATCTTCCACCAGCCTGTATGCCAGTTGGAAAAGAGCGTGTTCTCCTCCGGCGCCCGGCCGATTATCCGCTGCAGAACAATATCCGGAGAAAGATGCTCCAAAAACTGAATAACCCGGTCCTCATACTCCGGCAGGGTAATCATCTTCAACCGTCCGGCCTCATAATCCCGGGCCATAGCCGTTCCCTTGACAATATAGAGGGCATGCAGCTTTACTTGATCAACCCCCAGAGCCGATAATATCTTAGCATCCTCGATAATATCCAGTTCATCGTCCCAAGGCAGATTCAAGATGAGATGAACACAAGATTGCAAACCAAATTTTCGGATGCGCAGCACCGCATCAATGAGTTCTGCCAATGTATGACCCCGGTTAATCTCCATCAGTGTGTGAACATTTGTGCTCTGAAGACCTAGTTCCACGCAGATATCCACACCGCACCGATTTGCCTGTTCCTTGATGGCAGCTAAATGCTCATCGCTGATGCAATCCGGACGAGTAGCGATATACACGGCTACCACATCCTCCGGAGCGCCGGCTTCAGCTACCCACTGGGCCACTCTTGCTGGCGACGTATAGGTGTTGCTGAAATTCTGCAGATAAGGAATAAACTTTCTGGCCTTATACTTGGGCACAATATGGGCCTTATTGGCTTCCATCTGCTCGGTGATGGTCATGGAAGCCGGCAAATTCTCATATCCCGTACCGATTTCCCCGCAAAAAGTACAGCCTGCCCCGCCATTGCCACAGGAACCATCCCGGTTGGGACAGGTTACGGGCAGCGCAATGGGCAGCTTATAAACCTTTTCTCCATAGCGCTCCTTGAGAAAGGCGGAAAAAGGCCGATAGATCTCTTCCTGTACGTTCATTTCTCCTCCATCCATAAATCGATAGATTGACTTTCTGGTTCTGCCTGGGTGTAGTCAAAGAGCAGTGCTCGTCGCTTCCTGATCAGCTTTTCCTGAACTGCTGTATCCACTGCATAGGCAAAGACCTCAATATGATATTTCTTGTTCACATCCCGCCAATTCGTAAAGGTATATGCTGGCAGATAGGCCCGGACCCGGCTGGGAGCACCTTTCCAAAAGTCAGCGGTAATCTCCTGATACTGCAGGCGATTCCACGCGAGATTTTCCGGGCGGATTCTGCCGCCATCGGACATAAGGGCATCATAGCGCAGTAAGTTATCCACCAGATCTGCCGACAAATCATAGGTCATCAACGAAAAATCACCCAAATATCCATAAAGATTTTTCGTACTATGACCGACTTTATGAAAACCGCTTGCCTCCCACCAATCCGTAAATTTCTGCCAAAAAGCAAAGGCATCGCCTTGCTCCCCTTCCCGAATGAGGTAATTGACCGTCTGGCGGCAGCGGCCAGCATTATAATAAAGTTCAAAAACCTGTTCAAAACTATGGAACCAACGGATTTCACCATAGCTTAACGCATCGCTCTGCAACACCTCATAGGGCGCCATGGGCATATAGCGATACCGATAGGGCTCAATTAAATTCATCATGGCTGCTCCCTTCAGAAATTTCAGGAAGCCCAGCTGCAGCATATCCGTCTGCAGTGCATACACATCGTTAAAGGATTGATGAAAAGACGCCATATCCTCTCCTGGCAGGCCAATAATCAAATCCACATGGAGATGCATATTGTGAAAACTCATGATTTTTCGGATATGACTGGCGATATCCTGCCAGTGATTCACCCGGGACACCGCCTTCAAAGTTTTCTCGTTCGTGGACTGAATGCCGATTTCCAGCTGTACACGCCCCTTGGGCATTTGAGCCAGCACCATCATAACCTCTTCGTCCAGATAATCGATGGCCACTTCAAAATGAAAATTAGTTCGGCAATCCGCAGGAAGCGCCAACAGATATTGTAAAATAGGCAGGAAATGATCCTTTTTGGCATTAAAAGTCCGGTCAACAAATTTGACCTGCCGCACATCATGGGCCACAAAGAAAGCCAATTCCCGGAACACCCGCTCCAAGGGCAGATATCTGACCCCAGCTGTGGCACAGGATAAACAATACGCACAGGAAAAAGGACATCCCCGGCTGGTCTCATAATAGAGAATTCGTTCCTTTATTTCAGCCATTTCCTCCGCCCGATAGGCAAAGGGAACTTTACCGGCAAAATCAGCCACCGTCACATCCTGGCCTTCACTAATCTGCCCGCTCTGGCTGCGCCAGGCAATCCCAGGAATCCCGGCTTCATCCAGGCATTTATTGACTGCAGCCCGATCAAAATCAGCCTGCCGCAACTGCTCCACCAACCTTGGCAAAGCCTCTTCTCCCTCTCCTCGGCAAACATAATCCACCATGGGATAGGCCTGCATGAATTCTGCCACACCATAGGAAACTTCCGGGCCGCCGCAGATAATGACCGTATCCGGCAAAGCCGCAGGCAAAAGCTTCAACAAGGCTTTGACCATTTCAATATTCCAGATATAACAGGAAATCCCCAGGACCTTGGGCTTGGCAGCATAAATTTCTCCCAGCATAGCCAATAGCTGATGATTAATGGTCAGTTCCATAATCGCCGAACCAGATACCACCTCCCGCAAATAGCGGACAGCCAGCGAGGTATGTGAGTACTTGGCGTTGACAGCCAGCCAGAAAATCTTTTCCTTCATGAAAAACTCCTTCTAAGAAATATGAGGTTCAAAGATAAGTTCTACCTTTGAACCTCATTTCCCCCGCAGGGGCATTAAATTACATCATGCTTTTGCAATCTCATGCAAAGTCTCCACAATCAAATCCACCTGGGGTTTAACGGTTTCTAGCAACAGCCGTTCCTTAGGACTATGAATGTCCAGGGTGGTTACACCAATGGACACCATATCCAATTCCGGATTTTTTCGGAAGTGCCAGCCACATTCCAAACCAGCATGAATGGTTTCCACTTTCATCGCTTTGCCATTTTGCTTCTTGAAGGTTTCTGCCATTATCTTGGCCAGCTTACTGTCCTTGTTTTCCTTCCACCCTGGAGACTGGGTGCCAATATGGGCGGTAAAGCCCGTTAACATCCCCCATTCTTCTGCCATGAAGCGGAACTCATCCAGCTTCTGATCCACAGCCGAGCGGGGGAAATATTGAATTTTTATCTCCGTATTCGTCGTTTCCACCACACCTAAATTGGCCGAAGTCTCAACCAATCCCGGAATCACCGTGGACATGGCAAAAACACCGGTATGAAGAATGGTAAGCAACCGCACAAGTCTGACCATATCCCCAGCAGTCATGACCTGCTGAGGCGTTTCCACACTGGTCAGTACAAACTGCACATTTGGATCGACACTGCCGTACATCTTGCAGAAGCGCTCCTGCTGTTCCTGCAGCACCTTCTCCAGAATTTCTTTGTCCATATCCGTTGCAATAATCATGCGCGCATCATCCGGAATGGCATTACGGGCCTTACCGCCGCTAAAGGAAGCCAGCGTCACCTCTCCCGCATTGGCCAGTGCCGCCAAAGTCATGGCCAATGTACGAATGGCATTACCTCGGCCATCGCCGATACGCTCACCAGAATGACCGCCCAACAAACCTTTGACTTCAATCTGCCAGCCAGCAGAAAGTTCCGATTTCACCCATTTGATTTCCCGGGAAAAATCCAGGTTCACGCTGCCCGCACTACCCACAGTAAGCTCATCGTAGTTTTCCGAGTCGCAGTTAATCAAAAATTTTGCATCCTGCAAATGACGGGCATCCAAATGAATGGCTCCCGTCATCCCCTGTTCTTCGTCAACGGTGACAATCAGGCGCAGGGGACCATGGTCTTTCGCATTTTTCAGGATATAAATGGCCTCAGCCACACCGATACCGTCATCAGCTCCCAAGCTGGTACCTTCCGCCCGCAGGAACTTTTCCTCCCGCACCAGTTTGATGGCATCCTGCAGAGGATCAAATTTTACGCCTTCCGCAGCCACGCAGACCATATCCATATGCCCCTGCAAAATCGTCAGTGGCGCCTGCTCAAAGCCTGGGCAGGCAGCTTTATCGGCAATGATATTATTTTTCTCATCCTGAGTTACCTGCAGGCCCATCTGCTGCAGATAATCCTTCAAAAAATCACTGACGGCCTGTTCGTGACCGGACTTACGAGGAATTGCTGCCAGCTTGGCAAATTCAGCCAAAACGCCTTCCAAAACTTCATTTTTCTGTTCCATTGCTACATCCATCCTTTATGAAAACTCGCGCAAAGCAATGCTTCACATCTTCTATTGCCTATAGTATTACAGTCTGATGCTTCAAAACCATAACAAACAAATAGACCAGACAATCCCCCAAGAGACTGCCTGGTCCAACTAAATACGAAATCATCTGCGGGCAGTTATCAATCCGTAAGCGCCATCGTCATGGCCTCTGCCACATCCACCCCATTGGGTACATAGAGCATAATCTGATTGGAAACACGTCTTGCCGATCCATCCAGAACATAACAAACCCCGTTTACAAAATCACAAATACGACGCTGCTCCGCAACTTCAATCTGCTCATAATTTACCACACAGGCTTTACCATCTTTCAAATCATCCGCAATGGCTGTCACCTGATCAAAATTACGCGGCGCATAAATCTGCATCTTGAGTTGGGGCTGCTTTGTAGTATGCACCGTCAACTGCGGCTGGGATTTCTTCTGCCGAAAGGCACCTGCTTCATGCCCTAAAGCCGGACGCTCAACACGAATAGACTCACCATTAGAGACCTTGTATTCCTCAGTATAGCTAGCTTCCGCTACACTATTTCTGCGGTTGGAATTAACAGCAGACTTCTTTTTCTTCGTCTCTGCCAACTCATCCTCTACTTCGTCCAAATCCTCTTCATAATCATCATTCAAAGGCATGATGATATCCACTAAGCCCGAAAACTTGTCGGCAATTTTTTCAATTGGCCCCATTTTCAATCGTCCTTCCAGTAGTTTCTCACATTTATCGGTAGATTTTATGATTCCTAATCCCATTTTACTTTTCTCATGATAACATAGTTCCACAAAAAAAGCAAAACTCCTGCCCGTTAAATTTCATATTTTTTTCATTGTCGGGTAATGTGATAAGATAAGCTGCTGAGCCCCACGGACAAGTCTTCATTGACAATGTGCATCCCTGCAGGCACTTCCATCTTTATGGGGGCAAAATTCCAAATTCCCTTGACTCCGGCGGACACCAATTTATCAGCTACCCCCTGAGCAAAAGCCGCAGGCACAGCGATTATGCCAATATGGATATCCCGCTCCTTCACAATCTGCTCCAGGCAGGCTATATCCTCCACCTTGACATGATTCACCGTAGTGCCAATGACCTCTGGGTCCTCATCGAAAAGTGCCACAAGGTTAAACCCCAAGGTGACAAAATTATGGAAGTTGGCCAAAGCCGCCCCCAGGTGCCCAATGCCCACAATGGCAATATTCCAGTGATTATCCAGTCCAAGAATCCCCCCCACATTCCTTTTCAATTCGTTGACGTAATAGCCTACGCCCTTTTTACCGAACTGACCGAAGGAGGCCAAATCCTTACGAATCTGTTCCGGAGTAATTCCCAGCCGGCGTCCCAGTTCCTCCGAAGAAATAATGTCAATGCCCTCATCCTGTGCTAGCCGCAGCGTACGAAAATACAAGGGCAAGCGATCAATGGTCGCTTTCGATATAGTTGTTGGACTCTTCATCATTTGCCTCCGGTTTCGAATTGAATTCTGCCACTGCTGCAATAAAGGCCAGCAGCAGCCATAGGAACATGGATGTGGGAATATTAAAGAGCAGATCATCGGTAATGCCATTCAACGCCACGGAAATCAAGGCCAGCCCCAGGCCAAAGGCAATCCCCCCCAGCAAGCGCCAATCTTCCCACTGACAAAAATCCTTCCAAATGGATAGCTCCGTTTTTTCTTCCTCTGCCTGTACACTATCCGCAATTTTTTTCAATTCCACATCGGCTGCCGCATCCTCATTGTAATCAAAAGGTGTCGGCTCGGGAATAGCGGGCTGGGGCGGCAGGAACTTCTGCCGCAGGGACAGGGCCAAAGACCCAAAGAACAGCCAAACAAAAGAAAGCATGCCGGGAATACCAATTTCTGCCGCATAATTCAAGTACCAATTATGCGCATGGACGATGAGAATATCCGCCCCCTGCAGATAAAAATCGTATTCCGGGTACACCATCCAGTAGGCGCCCCAGCCAATTCCCAGGAAGGGATGGTCCTGAATCATGGCCACTGTACTCTCCCAAAAAGCCAGACGCATTTCCGAAGATGTATCGATTTTCGTAAAGACGGAAGCAAGTCGTTCGTAAAGCACCGGATCTGCCACCAATAGCAATATGGCGATAAAAACGCAAGCTGCCAGTACCCGCCAGTCCTTTAGCATACCGTACAAGACAAAGATGACCGCAATTACCAGACATGCCCCCCGGGCATAGGTCATGGCTAAACAAGCCGCACCAGCAGCCAGCAGCAGTCCCAGTACAATGCGCTTTTGTTTAGTCCCCGCCTTGATAAACAATCCGAAGACCAGACAAATCAGTACATCCAGATAACCGGCCAAAATATTGGGATTTTCCCAAGTGGAAAACACTCTTTTCCTGAGTTCAGGGAACGCTTCTCCATCCACCCATTTCATGGCGCTGATATCCACGCCAAAGACAAACTGATAGAAGCCATACAAGATGACCAGTACAGCAGCCCCTCCAATAGCCAGCAACAATTCCCTGGCCTGTCTCACACTGCGCAGATTCTGTCCCACTACAAAGTAAGTCAGCACATAGACGCCCACCAGATTGTACCAGTTGTAAAAACTAAAGCCTCTGTCCGGCGAAACGACAATCGAAAGTCCGCTGAGCAGCACAAAAAGTGCTGCCGGCACATCGAAGGGTAAATGACGGAACTCAAAATCTGCATCTGTGCGAAATCTGAGCAACGTCAGAATAATTGCGGCCACAAGGGCTGCAGTAGCTGCAGGAGGAAACAAGGCCAATAAGAATGCTTCTGCCAGCACACAATACCAGGACCACTGCGTAAACCGCTCCTGCCATTTTACATGAGCAGCTTCCCGCCGTTTTGCCCGAACCGCCTGCATTTCCGGAGAAACATCTTTACTCATGCTTCTCCCCCCTTCTTCTCCAACAGCATTTGCCTCAGGCCACCTACTAAATAGAGTGAACCCGCCATAATCAGCATTTTTTCCCCATTGGCCAGTTCCAGAGCTCTGTTCAACGCTTCACGATTATCGGCCAAAGCTTCCACATGCTGAACATGGGCCGCCACCTTTCCCGCCAGTACCTGCGGATCGCTGGCCCTGTCGGAATGCGGCACCGTAACAATCACCGTGTCCTTGGGCCGCAACAACACATCCAGCATGGTATCGATATCCTTATCCTTTAATATGCCCAGCAGCAACACCCGCTCCTGCACAGGATAATAAAAATCCAGGCTCTCCCGCAGGGCCTCCATCCCCGCCGGATTATGGGCACCATCAATGATGATTTTCTGCGCCCCCAACTCCACCCGTTCAAAGCGGGCTGGCCAGCTCACGAGGCTCAAGGCGTCATCAATGGTCTTATCGGTGATGCGGCTATCCAGATTATGAAGGAGCTTGGCAGCCATTAAGGCCACAGATGCATTTTCAATCTGATGTTTCCCCAACAGGTGCAGGGTGTAGGGTTCCTTCACAGCACCAAGGAGACTGGATGAAAACTCCAGCCGCTGGAAATTGCTTTCGCAGCTGACAAACTCAGCAGAAAAATCCTCTCCTGCCACAAAGATATCCGCATTTTTGTTCTCTGCCTGCTGACGGATAATATCCAAGGCCACCCCCTTAGCCGCCGTAACCACAGGCACATCATCCTTGATAATGCCCGCCTTGTGATGAGCCACCCCTTCCAGGGTACCGCCACACCGGTCAGCATGCTCCAACGTAACATTGGTGATAACCGATACTTCCGGTACAATGACATTGGTGGAATCCAGTAATCCCCCCAACCCCACCTCAATAACAGCATACTCCACATGCCGAATGGCAAAATAGAAGAAAGCCAGTGCCGTCAGCACTTCAAATTGGGTAGGACATTCCTCCCCTTCTGCCACCATCTGATCCACATATACTTTGATGGAACTCAAGCAGTCTGCAAACTCCTGCTCACTGATGAATTGTCCGTCCACCCGAATCCGTTCCGTATAAGAGACAAGATGGGGCGAGCAATAAAAGCCTGTACGGATGCCCGAATGGCGCAGGACTCCCGCCAGCATGGCGGATACAGAGCCCTTGCCGTTGGTGCCGGTCACATGGATGGTCCGATAACGTTCCTGCGGAAAATCAAGCCTCTGCAGGAGTTTCGTAATCCGCTCCAACCCAAGCCGGACACCAAAAACATTAAGGCTTTCCAAATATGCCAGTGATTCCTCATAATTCATATAAGGTTCTCCTAACGATTAGTTCAACTTAGCCAAATCCTGCATACGGCCTTCTACCGATTTTTTCTTTTCTTCATAACCAGCCAGTTTTTCCTTCTCCCCTGCTACTACATCAGCAGGAGCCTTGGCCAGGAAGCCTTCGTTGCTCAGCTTTTTAGCCAGGCGGCCGATTTCCTTATCCAGCTTCTCCAATTCTTTATTGAGGCGGGCTGTTTCCTTTTCTACGTCAATCAAGCCCTTCAGTGGCAGGAATACTTCCATACCGTTTACCACACCGGTCATGGCGTTTTCCGGTTTAGCTGCACCTGCCGGTAAAATGGTAATGGGTTCAGCAGATGCCAATTTATCCAGATAGCTCTGATTTTCCGTAAATACGGAACGCAGGGATTCGTCTGTAAAGCTTAAGATTAGCTCACTCTTCCTGCTGGGAGCAGCCCCCACTTCTGCGCGCATGTTGCGGACGGTCTTAATGGTCTCCATAATGGCCGTCATATCTGCTTCAATTGCATCGTTGATGCAGCCTTCATCACCAGCCGGCCATGCTGTCTCCATAATGCTCTTGAGGGCTTCATCATGGGGTACCTTCTGCCAAATCTCTTCCGTAAGGAAGGGCATAAAGGGATGCAGTAAACGCAAGGTACCTTCCAGTACATAGTGCAGAACATAAAGTGCCGTATTGCGGGCCTGAACATTCTCCTTATCATAAAGACGAGCCTTGGTAAGTTCAATGTACCAGTCACAGAACTCATTCCAGATAAATTCATACAACATGCGGGCAGCTTCACCCAGTTCAAACTTGTCCAGATTTTCCGTCACATCACGCTGCGTGCGGGCATAACGGGAAAGAATCCAGCAGTCCGCCAATGTATAATCCTCTTTGCCTGGTTTAAAATCCTTATCATAGCCTTCTTCCAGATTCATCAGCATATAGCGGGAAGCGTTCCAAATTTTATTGGCAAAGTTACGAGCAGACTCTACCCGTTCCCAATAAAAGCGCATATCATTGCCCGGGGTGTTGCCGGTAATCAACATGAAGCGCAGGGTATCGGCACCGTATTTTTCGATAACCTCTACAGGATCGATGCCATTGCCCAGCGACTTACTCATCTTACGGCCCTGACTGTCGCGAACCAGACCATGAATAAACACATGATGGAAGGGAATATCCTTACCAAACTCCAAGCCCATCATAACCATACGCGCCACCCAGAAGAAGATGATGTCGTAACCCGTCACCAGCGTTGCCGTCGGATAGAACTGTTTGAGTTCTTCTGTTTTCTTCGGCCAGCCCATGGTCTCAAAGGGCCAAAGTCCAGAACTGAACCAGGTATCCAGTACGTCTTCGTCCTGATGAATATGTTTGCTATGGCAATGGGGACATTCCGTCAAATCTGTACGAGACACGCTGGTCTTGCCGCACTCATCACAGTACCAGGCTGGAATACGATGGCCCCACCAGAGCTGACGGGAAATACACCAGTCACGGATGTTTTCCAGCCACTGAAGGTAAATCTTGCTGAAGCGTTCCGGCACGAATTTGATACGGCCATCCCGTACAGCCTCCATAGCCGGCTTAGCCAGGCTTTCCATCTTGACAAACCACTGCTTGGAAACCAGGGGCTCAATGGTACTATGGCAGCGGGAGCAATGGCCAACAGCATGCTCATGATCTTCCACTGAAACCAGTACACCCAGTTCTTCCAGTTCTTTCACCAGAGCCTTGCGGCATTCATAACGGTCCATACCATTGTATTTGCCAGCGCCTTCACCCATAGTGCCATCGTTATTGATGACCTTGATCTGTTCCAGATTATGGCGCAATCCCATTTCAAAGTCATTGGGATCATGCGCTGGGGTAACCTTGACTGCCCCGGTACCAAACTCCCTATCCACATATTCATCGGCGAAAAGCGGAATACGGCGGTTCACAATGGGCAGAATCAAGGTCTTGCCCACGATATCCTGATAGCGCTCATCCTGCGGATGTACGGCTACGCCCGTATCGCCAAACATGGTTTCCGGCCGGGTAGTAGCAATCTCCACATACTTATCCGTACCCTCTACTTGATAGCGCAGATGCCAAAGATGACCAGCTTCATTCTCATGCTCCACTTCAATATCGGAAATGGCCGTATTGCAATGGGGGCACCAGTTGGTAATGCGAGTTCCCTGATAAATCAGACCTTTTTCGTAAAGGCTGACAAACACCTCCCGGACAGCAGCAGAACAACCTTCATCCATGGTGAATCGCTGGCGGTCCCAGTCACAAGAAGAACCTAATGAACGCAGCTGGGACATAATGCGGTTACCATACTGTTCCTTCCAGTCCCAAACCCGTTCCAAAAACTTTTCCCGGCCTAAATCATATCGGCTCTTGCCCTCTTCCCGCAAAGCAGCTTCTACCTTAGCCTGGGTGGCAATGCCGGCATGGTCACACCCCGGCACCCAAACAGCATTATAGCCCTGCATCCGGCGAAAACGAATCAAAATATCCTGCAGGGTGTTATCCAAAGCATGGCCCATATGGAGCTGTCCCGTAACATTTGGTGGTGGAATAACCATACTATATGGTTTCTTGCTCTTATCCACCTCCGCATGAAAAAGTTTATTATCCTCCCAAAACTTATACCATTTCTTCTCAAAAGACTGGGGATCATAAACCTTGGGAATGTTATTTTCCTGCTCCAAAACTTCGCTCATCTTTATCCTCCTCAAACATAAAAAGCGCTCCCGCCCCAAAGGACGAAAGCGCGCACTTTCGTGGTACCACCAATGTTCTTGACGGTCACGCAGACCATCAACTCAAGACCTTAACGCGGCTAAACGTTCAGGCTTACTATTTTCAGCCCAAATGCTCCGAAGCGACCTTCACACCCCCTGCAGGAAAACTTCCACCAGCCGTTTTCTCTCTATGCTGCAGGCAAAGCCCTACTCCTCTTCATCATCGCCCTGCTATTCATCTAACATAGCGATAATTTTACCACAAAGTTCTTACTTTGACAATCCCTCCATAGGCCAGGACAGGCAAAAGGCACTACCTCGAATCACTGAATTGCCTGAAGTATAGCGAACAACACCAACCCGATTCCTGCCCCGACGATGGACCCGTTCATGCGGATCCAGAGCAAATCCGGTTCCACCTTATCGTAGACCAGATGATTCAACTGTTTATCGGTCAACCGGGAAAGCACATCCGTAATCACTACGCCAATCAGATTCTGGGCATGCAAAGCAGAACGTCCCAACACATCAAAGAGGAAATCATGGATACAAAGACGCAGTTTCTCATCCTTTTCCATCAAATATAACGTATGCTGATACTCTTCCTGAAGCAGTTCTTCCATCCTGTTGCGCAAGGCCGGCAAATGTTCGGCTAAGGGGTCCACATCTCTGGCCCTGTCATCCAGGAAATGCAGCCGCAACTGATTAAACATGGTTTCCACAGCGGCCTCCAACGGCATATCCCGCAGAAGACTGTCTTTGAGTTCATGGGTCAGCTGATGAAACGCAGGTTCCTGATTGAGTTCCCCTGCCTTTTCATAAAACAGAGCCAACAATTCTTTTTGCAGCTTGGATTCCTTCGTGCCCAATTCATCCAACATGGCCAATAACTGCTGCTGAATAAGACCCGCGGCTTCTTCATAATTGATTAGGTCCACTGCCTGGGCAAAACCGGCCAAAAGCTGAGCAAAGACATTTTCGCCCGTCTTTTCCTGCTCATAGACCTCCAGCATGTCCTTTATCTGTTGGCGGGTAGCAGCAGTCGAGACCTGTCCACGCCAATATGCTGCCACCCGCATCAAAAACTCCTGATCCTTGCCTGTCTTTTGCAGCCAGCTGCCCCAAAGAGCAAAGAAATCTTCCGGTTCGATTTGATTCAATAGTTCCCGCAACTTAGCTGCAATAACCCCAGACTGAGCCTGCGTCCTTTGCAGAAGGAAATCCCGCATATAGTCCACCAATTGATTGATGAGACGGGCTTCCATAGCCGGCTCCCGCAACCAGTCTAACAACATAGGCATAAGGTGCAGCCGCTCCAAATGATGAAAAATTTTCCGCCTGGAAAAGAATTCCTTCTGTACCAAAGTTACCGAGGCCTCAATAAAGGCCTCCCGGCGGCGGGGCAGAATAGCCGTATGATAGGGAAATCCCAGCGGTTTTTCAAAAAGCGCGGTAACGGCAAACCAATCAGCAATTCCCCCCACCAAGGCAGCTTCACTGCAAAAGAGCATAACCTCGGCCAGTAGACTTTGCGGATAGATAATATGAACAGCCAATGAAAGCAAAAAAAAACCAAAGACAGTCAGCAGGGTTTTATCCGCCTTGTTAAACCTTCGTTTCATCAACCCCACATCCTTTCTGCCAGGGCGATGAGAACATAAAGTCCCATGCCTACCATGGCTCCCACCACGGAGCCATTGATCCGGATCATCTGCAGATCATCCTGTACCTTTCCCTCCACAAAGGCAATCAATTCATCATCCGAGAATTCATTAAGTCGCTCCCGGATAAACCCGGGAATCAAAACATGATGTTTGCTGAATTCAGTACGCAAAAAATCCTTGACCCCTTTATCAAATCGATTCTGCCAGTCTGATGAACCGATAAAACAATCGATCAGCTTGTCCACATAGGCATTGACATGAGGAATCCAAAAAGGTTCCTCCCCTTTGATATTCATCTCCAGCCAACGGGCAATGAGCCCTGTTAAATCCACCTGCTCCAGCAGCTTGTCCTTGCGGTCCCGCAACAGCTCCCGCAATCGTTCATCCTGACTCAGGTTGTAAAGCATTGCTGACAATCCCCGCTGCAAGTCACTATCAGCCTGAATTCCCTCCTGTTGGATTTTGGCCAGTTGCTTTTTGACCCGTTCCAATAGGATGCTCATAATCTTCTCGTCAGTCAGCCCCATAGAAGCCAGTACAAACGCCCGTCCTGCCGAGTCCTTTTCATAATTTTCCCGCAGGATGCGGATATGTTCCCGCAATACCTGCTGCAGGGCAGAAGATTCCACCACCTGGCCACCAATGAGCGTTAAACTGTTCAGCAAACGCTCCATATGATTTTTTTGCGTCAACAGGCGCAAAACTTCCGGCAGGATATCTTCAAAGGCTAAAGAACTCAGCCCCTGCTGAATGGGCGGTGTTAATTCGACTGCTATACGTTGTGTATCCAAATCATTAGCAATTCTTAACAAAACAGCGTCCACCACTTGACGAACCCGCTCTCTCCCACCCCGATGGATAAAATAGGCAGACATGAGCTGCGCCATATCCTGTTTTTCCATCACGGACATGATGTTTTCCGTGCTCAGCAGATCTTCACTGGCATAGGTAACCAGAGCATCCATAATACGGCTCCGATTACGCCGCAAAATATCTGTACGATAGGAAATTCCCAAAGGTTTACGAAAAATAGCGGTCACGGCAAACCAATCTGCCAGACCGCCAATCGTTGCCGCCAAAAAACCATGATGCACCATTGAAAAAGCAAAGCTTTCCGGCAGGGCAAACGTGCAAAAAAATCCCGCCGCGCTGATCCCTAAGGCCAAATCGGCTTTATTTTTTTTCTGCAAAATTTACACCTCAGATTCATCAGCATACATGTTTTGCCATAAGGTCTTTTAAGTATTCCCTAAAAGGTTCCCCTAAGTCTTCACGCCGCAGTGCAAATTCCACCGTAGCTTTCAAAAAGCCCAGTTTATCGCCCACATCATAACGCCGGCCTTCAAAATCATAGGCGTAAACAGCATCCTGACGTGCCAGCACCTTTAAGGCATCGGTAAGCTGAATTTCATTTCCCTTTCCTGGCTGAGTTTTTTCTAGAATATCAAAAATCTGGGGCTTGATAATATACCGCCCCAACACCGCCATACGGCTAGGTGCTTCTTCCACCGCCGGCTTCTCCACCATATCCGAAACACGCATCAGGCGATTATTATCGGTCTGTGTTCCTGCCACAATACCATAAGCCGAAACCTTATCCCGAGGTACATTCTGACAGCCCAGGACAGAACCGCCAGTGGCTTCATAGATATCGATAAGCTGTGCCAGTGCAGGTTTTTTCGGATTATACACCACGTCATCGCCCAAAAGCACCGCAAAGGGCTCATTCCCCATAAAAGCCCGGGCACAAAGGATAGCATCTCCCAGCCCGCGCATATAGCGCTGACGAATATAGTGGATATTGATATCTGCCGTCTCCAGCACCATCTGCAGCAGGTCATCCTTCCCCTTTTTCCGCAATTCCATTTCCAATGCCGGAGCACTATCAAAATGATCCTCAATCGCCCGCTTGCCATGACCGCTGATAATCAGGATTTCTTCAATGCCGCTGGCCTTAGCCTCTTCCACAATATATTGGATGGTTGGCTTGTCCACAATAGGCAACATCTCTTTAGGTGTAGCCTTAGTAGCCGGCAGGAAACGGGTTCCATAACCAGCTGCCGGAATAACTGCCTTCTTAATCTTCTGCATAATCTCAAGCCCCTTGTTATCTATTTATTATTTCTAGATTATTATACCTAATTTTGTCAATTATTACCACCATTTTCCAAGCACATAAAAACAAGCGGAAGTCTCCCTCCGCTTGCAAACGCCTATTAATCGATATAGGTTACTTCATTGCCCTTGATGCTGGTGATGTTCCGATTGGGCAGGCCATCAGGCGTATCCGCATACCCCAGGCTGATGGACCCAAATACCCGTTCATCTTCTTTAAGCCCCAAACTACGCAGATAATCCAGCAATACCGGATTATCTTGCAGCCAGCGCAGTTGATTAATCCAACAAGCCCCCAGGTCCAAGGCATTGGCCGCCAACAACATATTTTCCATAGCCGCACAGGCATCGGCCATATTGTTGCCATATTCTTTCTTATTTGCCACCACGATCAATATCGGTGCATTGTATTTGAACACATAGTTTCCTTTTTGGGCCAGTTTAATGGCGCCGCCGATATCCGCTTCGTTTTCCGGGGTAACTTCCATTTTGGCAAACTCAGAACGCACTAAATCGACCAATTTCGCCAACACCTCAGCATCGCGAATTACAAGAATATGATTTGTATACCTGCTCTTTCCACTGGGAGCCCGTCGTCCTGCTTCGATAACTTTCTCCAGCAAAGCTGACTCCACCAGCTCCGGCTTGAATTTACGCGTACTATGCCGGGTTGCGATTACATCAAGCATTTCTTCATTCATTTAATCACCTTTACTCTGGGAGCTTACGCACATTATAAGCTTCTTTGATCTTCACGGCCAAATCCTCCAGCGAAATCCCCCCCGTGGATTCTACAGCCGCCAGCACTGCGCCTTCTACTAACGGGCAATCCAGCATCACAACCTTGCTGTCGTCCTTATCCTCAATCACCATTTCTGTGGTCATGACCGCACTGCCCATATCCATAAGTACTGCTACGCCATCTTCCGAATATACGGCATCCACAGCCTCACTGATCTTGCTATAACTGGTTCCCAAACCACCATCATCCAATCCCCCTGCCGCTGCCAGCATTGCATTAGGTGCCATCATTTTAGCAATTTCCACAACACCAGCAGCCAATTGTTCACTATGTGATACGATTACGATCCCGACCAATTTTTTCACCCCACCGAGAAGACATATCTTACAAACATTTTTCTATTTCCTGCAACATATACAAGGACGATGTGGCTCCTGGATCCTGATGTCCAATACTGCGCTCGCCCAGATAACTAGCCCGTCCTTTCGTAGCGATAATGGTCTTGGTGTATTCCACACCACCTGTCGCTGCTGCAATTGCTTTGGCCAGCGCATCTTTTAGTTCAGCACCGTTCTCCACAGCCCCCGCCAGGGCTTTATACGCAGGGCATAAGGCATCCAGCATGGTCTTTTCGCCTTCTTCACTCTTCCCCCGCATCTTGATGCCGCCAATGGCGGCCTCCATAGCCGTTACAAATTCTTCAGCTGTAATTTCATTTTTCCCCTTTAGCGAATTTCCGGCCTTCATAAATGCTGTACCATAAAGAGGACCTGAAGCACCGCCTACATTAGAAACCAATTGCATGCCGGCTCCCTTCAGCATGGCACCAATATCGCCCTGCTCCAACTCTGGTAATTTCTCCAGAACACTCTTAAAGCCCCGGGCCAAATTGATGCCATGATCCCCATCGCCAATTTCATTGTCCAGTTGCGTTAAAAAATCCTTTTCTGCCTCCATCCGTGTTGCAATAGCCCGGATGATTTCTGCTGCTTTTGCTGTGTCTATCATAAATGTCTCCCCTTTTGCTTAGCGTTTTTTTAGCGTTTCAAAGCCGGTGTATCCGCTTCAGCATCATACAGTTCCTTCATTTCGTCGTCAAGGCGTAACAGAGTCAAGGAAAAGCCCGCCATTTCAATGGATGTCATATAGTTACCCACCATGGTATCATAAACCTTTATCCCCTGTTTCTGCAGATAATCCTGCACAAAATTATTGATGATATAGAGTTCCATCAACGGCGTTGCCCCCATACCATTGACCATGACCACCACTTCCTGGCCCTTAAAATCGATATCAGCCAAAATCCTATCCAACAATTTTTTTGCAGTTTCATCAGCAGTGCTGATCTTCTCCCGGGTAGTGCCCGGCTCACCATGAATGCCAATGCCGATTTCCACTTCATCATCAGCCAGCTCAAACCCTGGTTTACCTGCAGCCGGTACCGTACAAGGAGAAATGGCCATGCCCATGGTACGGACATTGGCAATGACCTTTTCCGCTACCCCTTTAACCTCTGCAAGACTTGCTCCCTGTTCAGCCTTAGCACCAGCAATCTTGTGCACCAGGACCGTCCCAGCCACACCACGGCGCCCTGTCGTATAAAGGCTGTCCTTTACCGCCACATCATCATTGACCACCACATAATCCGCTTCGATATCCTCATCTTTTGCCATATCGATGGCCATTTCAAAATTCATCACGTCACCAGTATAATTTTTGACAATACAAAGCACGCCCTTGTCGGTCGCTACTGACTGGATTCCAGCAAAAATCTTATCCGGCGTAGGCGAGGTGAATACCGGTCCTGCCACTGCCGCATCCAGCATGCCTTTGCCCACAAAACCACCATGAGCCGGCTCATGGCCGCTGCCGCCACCGCTGACCAGCGCTACTTTGCCTTCTTTCTTCCGAGCACGAACCACCACATTGCCTTCATCCAGCTTACGCAGCTTGTCCGGAGCCGATTTCACCAAACCGAGAATCATCTGTTCCTCGACAGACTCCACACCATTGATCAGTTTCTTCATTGACAAAATCCTCCCTTGAGGGCTGTTGCCCTGAATTTATACACAATAACAGACAGTTCCCCTAAAGAAACTGCCTGTTATCCATGTCTATTTAATCACCATGACAGGAATGGGTGATTCCTCAATCACCTTCTGGCTTACACTGCCAATCAGTGCCCCCTTAAAGAGACCTAAACCACGGCTGCCCATCACAATCATATCGCTGTGTTCCTGCGCTGCTACGCGGATAATGGCCTTGTGGATACTGCCGGTCTCCACATGCTTGGCGGCCCGCAAATCCTCAGGTATTTTTTCCCAGATACGGTCAAAGACGATATGGCTGGGGATATCCTTATTGATATTGCTGGACACGTAGACAAAATCCAAATCAGCCTTGCATTTCTCCGCCAGGAAGATGGCCTCGTCCACAGCCTTGCAGCCATTAACAGAGCCATCAACAGGCACAAGGATTTTCTGCAATTTCCCCATAATAAAACCTCCTTGCGAGTTTATTGCGATATTATCATCATTTATATCTTTATTTCGCGCTATCCAATCTTAAATCCTGCACCATTATAAAAAAATCCCTGCTGAATTTTCAGCAGGGATGCTTCTTCGTAATGGTGCGCTCGGGCAGAGTCGAACTGCCGCTTTCAGCTCCGGAGGCTAACGTCCTATCCACTGGACTACCCACCCGAACCACGAAAAACACTGTTATACATGGTTCATTGCCTTATGTCAAACAAAATGGGCAACCTTGATTGAATTTTATTGACATTGGTCGGCTTTCATAAAGCTATTCTATGGATAGCAATGTTTTTTCACCGTGAGAACTATCATCCCCCGCAAGGTCAACTCTTGGTCAACTCGAAAAAATAACCCTCTGCATGGCCTTGGTGGCGGCTTCATCGGTACTATGGGCATAGACATATAATAAAGTCTTTGGAGTGCTCCAACCGCCTAATCTTTGTGCCGTTGGTATATCTACGCCACCCGCGATTAGTTCTGTGGCAAAGGTATGGCGTATACAATGCAGGGTCAATTTCTTGTCAATGTCCGCTAACCGGCGAATAATGGAAAACGCATTGTTGACACTGGATAAAGACACCCACGGCAACTTTGAGTAACGGCGGGGTTTGAATACATAGGAACACGGCAGGGGCTTATATTTATCATAGTTTGCCTTTAGTACCTTCATAGCCTTATCCGATATAGGAATCAACCGGACACTCTCTGCTGTTTTCGTTGTCCCCACAAATTCGGAGTATAGGCCGTTATCCTTGCCCCGGCATATGGCTTTGTTAATGCTTATCCTTTGGTTGAGGAAATCAACGTCCTCCCATTTTAGGGCAACGAGTTCGCCACGCCTGCAACCGGTTTGAAAATACATGAAAAACAGGAAGTACCATTTCGGTGAATAGCTCATAGCAGCCGAAAGGAATTTCTTTTTCTCTGCCTCCGTAAACGCCCTGCGCTTGTTTATGGGGGTTTTGTGTAAATCAAAGTGGTATAGCAGGGGATTTTCCTTTATTGCCTCCTGCTCTACAAAGTAGGCATACAGAGTACGAAACCAACGAATCCCCGCCCTCATATGGTTTTTACTGATGTGGTCACGTTCCTGTACCGACAATAAAACATCTTGCCATAGCTGATGGTCTATGTGGTCTAACTGGACATTCCCCAGTATACCGCCTATTTTCCGTGCAAAAGTTTGGAAGTTATAAAGTGTAGAGGATTTTACCTTGTCCTTGTATCGCCGTTCTACAAAGATTTCAACGGCTTTGTTAAGCCGCGGTACTTCATCGAATTGTTCGGTTACTCTCCCCCGCGTCCTCTTAACCAATAGCATATTGCGGTAACTGATGGCAGAGTTTAGGCTGGCAAAGGCTTTTTGCTCTGTCCTTCCATTTACCTGCATCTTTACCGTATATAACTTTTTACTTTCTCGGTAGAAAATGTATCTGTAATCTGTTTGCATGATAATCCCTTTCCTTCTCTGGTAAGGGACTGAGTTCTATACACCTGTTATTATAATTCAATCCCAAACGCTGAAAAGTCATTGGGGTCTGATGTGTCAACCGGTTCTTCGATGTCTACAACTTCGTGCAACGAAGCCATGTCAGCCTTATGCTTTATCCCCATAGCTATGCCGTATTCCCAAAAGAATCGATTGATAAAAGCGTGGGCAAACTGTCCTTTTTCGCGTTCTGCCTGTACACAAATATCTATGAATGTTTGCGCTGGCATACTAAGCCGTCCCGCGGTGTAGTCTAAGTTCAGATATACTTCTACATAGCCCTTTTCTTCGGCATCGGGCTTAACATATGAACCATAGTCGAAATACTTATAAAACTGGTTCAAGCAGCCTTTCAGCACCTTAGGCTTGTACCCCATCAATCGGTCAATGGATACGTTGAACTTGTCGGCGATTTTTTCAAGGGTCGCATAACGTGGTTCCGATTCCTTTTCATAGTTGGAATAGGCTTGCAGGGAAATGCCTAGGTATGTAGCCATTTCTTGACGGCTGATACCGCGCTCCTCCCGCAGTTCCTTTAGCGTTTCATTGAATCGCATGATAGCACCTCCTCGTTCGATTATATACCAGTATGTCTTTATAATCAATAAAAATAAAAGTTATGCTTGACAGTTTACACATAGCATTCTATAATAGCTCCATCAAGTAAAACTTTATAGACTCACAGTTTATAAACAATTAGTTTAATAAGGAGAGATGCTTTTGAAAAATAGGACTTTGGATTCCCCCGAAAGGATGTTGCAGAGCCCTGTTGCTCCATGGTAAAACCACATAATAATACATAATGTTTAATAATATCATTCGGAGGTAACGACAATGGAAAATGAATTGGTATCAGTAGTAAACAATGAAATCGTAGTAAGCAGCCGTGATGTTGCGGAGCACTTTGGTAAGGCACATAAGCACGTTCTTGACTCCATAAGGGAAATTTTGGCTGCACAAAATTGTGCAGCGAGATTTTTCCATGAGCATAGCTATGAAAACCGTGGCAAACAGTACCCAGAATACCTTATGAACCGTGATGGCTGTGCCCCGTTGGTCATGGGCTTTACCGGAAAGAAAGCCTTGGAATGGAAGCTGAAATACATTGAGGCTTTTGATTCCATGGAGGAGCAGTTAAAGAGTCTTGCTCCTGCTGATAGATATATGATTGCTGATCCCATTGAAAGAGCAAAGGCATGGATTAAGGAAGAAGAACATCGTATTGCTTTGGCTACCGAAGTTAAGGAATTGGAGCCAAAAACTAGATTTGCATAAGCCGTAAGTGTTTCTCCGGCTCCCCCCGTTGGTGGGGACTTTGGTATTCCAAAAGAAAACATACGCCCAGAATTGGCCTTAAACACGTTTTAGACCTAAGGGTATACAACGTATAGGATAATGAGGTAAACGCCCTTATAAGGGCAAGAGGAGGTAATAAATCATAAATACAGAAAAAGCCCGCGCCGTCAAGCGTGGGAAATGGCTTTGGAAAAACCACAGGGAAGTTTTTTTGAGCAAAAGGCTATTCGGAAAAGAGGAAGAACAACGCAGGATATACAGAGCGTTTAACAAGGACGGGCTACCGATAGTAGAATTTATAGACTCTGAGGGTATTCCGTGGGAAGAAAACAGCAAGACTGTAAATAAGCAAATAACCGCCATGAAGTATCGCCGAGACAATTCACCGCTATATTATCATTTACCCCCAGGGCTATCCGACAACGCATTGCAGGTATGTAATACAGTTCTGACAAGGGAACACGTTCACCCTACCGAAAAACTTATTAGATTCAGCAACGGGAGGACAATGAACACCGCTGCCATAGCCCATTTAGCTGGCATTGAAGGGCAACGGACAGGGCAAAGAGCTATCAAAGAACTAGTTGACCGAGGTGTGTTCATTAAGGAACGCAGAGGAATATACAAAGTGAGCCAAGATATATTCAAAAAAATTTCATAAAAGGGTTGTATAGGGTAAAAATAGTATGTGTCGTTTCGGGTACAACAGAAGAAGCCTTGATATATAAGGGCTGACGGCTATTTTTACCCTATTCTTATCCCTATATATAAAGGGCCTACTATGGTTATACATTGTCATTCCGTGCCTATCCGGTTATGGTAGCACATTGCTTTACCGTGAATCAAGGTGTTGCTCAATGGGCAGATACTTGCCGAAAGGCAACAATACACCGAAGGTGTCCCCAAGCGGGCAGCGTCATAGTTATCCTTGGTTGGCGTTATCTTTACACACGGTAAGAGATTGATTTTACAATGTTTCCCCCTGCATCGTTTCACAATGGCGTTAACCGTGCCTAACCAACACAGACAAGGATTGTTTACGGTATATCTCCCCCGCGTTCGGAGGAAACACTTTGTATGACCGATAGAATATAGTGGTTAGTAATGGCATACAATGAAGTGGGTTCATTGATGAAACATTGCCCCAGCCACCGCAAAACATCATAGCAGTAAAGATATCCTCAGCAATAGAAAGGCTTCGCCTTTTGCACCCGGGGTGCATTTTACCGAGTAATGTAGTTCCTTACTTTCCTTTGGTAGTATTCTTTGGTAGAGAGTGTGTGAAAGTTTTTCTGTAAATGAGATATCCCAAGATAATTAACAAGCTAGATAATGGCAAAATCCATTGTTCAGCTTGTTTTGACTATACGTAATCCCGTTGCTTTTGTCAAGAATCATGTTAGAATACATATTATTTTCCAGTTTAAGAGTATATTAAGTTCATGCAATTTAAGGTTTGATTAAGGTAAATATGCGATGATTTAATTGGTTGGTAATAACCCAAAGTCTTGATTATAAAAAAGCAGGAGGTAATTCTATGAAAAAGCGCAAACTTATAGCGATGCTGATGGCTCTTGTTCTTGTCACAAGTCTTTGTGCCTGTTCTACCGGTAATGAGACATCGGGAACGGACTCGGATGAAAGCGGCGAGACAGTCGTTAGCAGCGTCGACAAAACCGATGAAATGATTGCGATTGAGGAGGCCCTCAATCTGGCAAACATGAACGCTGAATGGACATACAGCGACAATGCGGATGCCTGGACGCTTTCCATCGTCACGGCGGTCACCAATCCCGAAATTGAGGATGAGCAGGGTGTTTCGGTCTGCGTGCCGGGAGCTTATGTAAAGGGCATCGATACAAACGGGGACGGATCGGCTGATGCCACAAGCGGCACTGCGAATGGAACGATCGTCATCGATTATGACGCATCTGTAACCAGCACTAACGGACAGATTTATACCGCAAAGACTGCGCCCGTAATTGTAAATACGGGAGCTGCCGGATACAGCGAGCAGCAGAACCAGACGGCAGGCTCTACCTACGCGGCAGAAGGCTACATTAACGTGGCCTGTGGCAACAGAGGCAAGCAGAGCACTCTATCGGACGGAACATATACCGGTGACGCTCCGTCCTGCCTTGTTGATCAGAAGAACGCAGTACGTTTTGTAAAATATAACATCCTTCTCGGCAATCTTCCGGGATGTGTTGACTACTTCGTATCAACTGGCGGTTCTGGTGGCGGCGCCCATGCTACGATGCTTGCCGCAACAAGTGACAATCCCACTTTTTACGATTATGAGATCGCTGCAGGTGCGGTTGGCGTATATATGGATTCAAGCGGAAACTATATTACAAGCGTAACTGTTGACGGTAAGGAATACGC